>DASTGE010000758.1:0-16292 GCA_035719405.1 Burkholderiaceae bacterium | reverse complement strand
GGCCCGAGGCTGGGAAGCCTCGGGCCGAATCCACCATTGGAGGAGGTGGAGGAGACAATGGTTGCGCCCTTTGAGGAGCGCATGCAATGAAGTCTAGCCGTTCCTTTGCTGCGGTGCAATAACCCCTGCGCTCTTGCGCAGGGGCGGCCTGTGAGGAAAGCCTTGCCGCAACGTGCACAATCTCGAGCGAGGGTACAGATTCAATGCGCAGGAGCAGGCATGCAATGCACGATCAACTGGATCCCGGCCAGCGGCATGGGCTTCGTCGCCGAGACCGGGAGCGGTCATCTGCTTACGATGGACGGCGCTCCGGATGGTGGCGGGCGCAATCTGGCTGCGCGGCCGATGGAAACATTGCTTGCGGGCGCAGGGGCGTGCACTGCCTATGATGTGGTGCTGATCCTCAAGCGCGGCAGGCATGACGTGAGCGGCTGCCAGGTCAAGGTGAACGCCGAGCGTGCGGAGACCGATCCGAAGGTGTTCACGAAGATCAATCTGCACTTCGCGGTGACCGGTCGCCAGTTGCCGGAAGCGGCCGTCGCCCGGGCGATCGAGTTGTCTCACGACAAGTACTGCTCGGCCACGATCATGCTGGCCAAGACCGCTGAGATCACGACCAGCTACGAGATCGTCGCGGCCTGAAAATCCTCTTACAAGTAATGCGCGGTCGTGGTCATCACTTTCGCGGCGATGCGCATCAGCCCCTTGACCGGTGCCGGCAGTTCGACCGCGCCGCACGCCTCGGCTTGAGCGGCATGACGGGCCTCGTCCGCCTTCATTTGCTCGACGATGGCGCGCGAGCGCAGGTCCTGTTTCGGCAGTCGCTCGAGATGGCCCGCGAGGTGCTGTTCCACCTGGCGCTCGGTCTCGACCACAAAGCCGAGGCTGACGCTGTCGCCCAGCCGACCGGCAGCAAGTCCGATGCCGAACGCCCCTGCATACCACAAGGGGTTGAGCCAACTCGTCCGTTCGCCGAGTTCCCCGAGTCGTTCCTCGGTCCATGCGAGGTGATCGATCTCGTCGCGCGCAGCCGAGGCCATCTGCTCGCGCAGGTCCGGATCACGAGCCGTCAGTGCCTGCGCCTGATACAGCGCCTGGGCACACACCTCGCCCACGTGGTTCACCCGCATCAGGGCACCGACGAGGCGACGCTGCGCATCGTCCAACTCGCCTGAGGGAGCATCGGGGGCGGGCCGCGATGGATGCCCTGCGCGGGAAAGGGTGCGGCGCGCGCCGTCCAGCGCGACCAGCAGCGGATCGAATGCACTCATGTCAACGAGGATAGCGGACCACAGACCCGTTTTCGTGGTGCCCGAAAACTGCCCTGGCCATGCTTTCGTCAACCCCGGAATGTGCCGTTGTTCAGAGACAACATCCAGGCCCTGTTTTGGCCGCCAAAGCTTTTCAAGGCGACGGAGCCTCTGGTGCAATAGCGGCAGCTTCCGTTGAGGAGGTTGGCCTGATCAGCCCCTTGCCGGGTGAATCCCCAGATCGGGATCCGTGTTCAACTTGGAGATAGTCGCAATGAAAAAATCTCTGCTCGCTCTCGCCGTGCTCGGCGCGTTCGTCGGCGCCGCGTCGGCGCAGTCGTCGGTCACGCTGTTCGGCATCATCGATACCGGCGTCGCTCGGATCGAGAACAAGACGGGCACCGGCGTGAAGACCACGACGAACCAGATGCTGAATGATGGCGTCAACACCAGCCGCCTCGGTCTGCGCGGCATCGAGGATCTCGGTGGCGGCCTGAAGGCCGGCTTCCACCTGGAAGGCGGAGTCTCTCCCGACACCGGCGGCGCCGGCGTCGGCAACAAGTTCTGGAACCGGCGTGCCACGGTCAGCCTTTTGGGCAACTTCGGTGAAGTCCGCCTGGGTCGTGACTACGTGCCGACCTTCTGGAACCTGACGACGTTCGACCCCTTCGGCTACAACGGCGTGGCGCAGATCGCCAACGTCATCAGCACGCTGGGCAGCGGGGCGAGCACGCTGGTGCGTGCTGACAACACGATCGGCTACTTCCTGCCTTCCGGCCTCGGCGGTCTCTATGGTCAGGCGATGATCGCCGCAGGCGAGGGCGGCGCTAACGCCACCCAGGCCAACAACAAGTACTACGGCGGCCGTCTCGGCTACGCTGCCGGCCCGTTCGATGTCGCTGCCGCTTATGGGCAGACGAAGATCGACTTCCCGGGTTCGGCGGGTGTCGTGGCCGGCGACAAGTACAAGATGTGGAACGTGGCCGGCTCATGGAACTTCGGTGTGGCGAAGGCCGTCGCACAGTGGATCCAGGGCAAGACGAGTGGCGCTACGGACCGCAAGCAGACCATTTGGCAAATTGGTGCCGTGGTTCCGCTGGGTCAGGGTGAGATCCACGCCGCGTACGACCACGCCAACATGAAGGGCGGCGCAGGTGAGCCGGCCGGTTTCCGTGACGCAGACGACGCCAATCAGTGGGGCATCGGCTACGTGTACAACCTGTCGAAGCGTACCGCGCTGTATGCCAACTACTCGCACTTGAAGAACAAGGGCGCATCGAACTTCACCGTTGCGACGCCCGGTTCCGCTGCGGGTGGCACCTCGACCGGTGTGCAAGGCGGTATCCGTCATTCGTTCTGACAAGGGCTTGGTACCTTCAAAAGCCGCCTTCGGGCGGCTTTTTTAATGGCGGTGCCGGATTGCGACTGAAGTGTGCGCAATGAGGCTCTCTCAGCCGTGACACCAGCTTCTATTTGCTGGGATGGACGCCGATCACCAGCGACGCGCACGACGCGATGTACAACCTCATGGCCACGCCGACCGACAAGGGCCAGTTCAACCTGGGTTGGCCAGCAACCGCAACGACTACATCCGCGAAGCGTTCAGGATTCACCAGAACGACATTGGCCACATACCTTTGCATCAGCAGTCGCTGTCGTGGGGTTTCGAACTTCGTGCAGTCGCCCGACAACCGGATGTACTTCAGATGAATGTCCGTGAAGAGCCGGTGAGCAAGTCGTTCCCGAACGCGGTCGTTTCAACGCCCTCGCGTTCATCCTGACTTTCTGCGCCCTGTTCGCCGAAGTCGTCGCGCCCCACGATCCCTTCGACCTCGCCACGTTGGCCTGCGTGCTGGGCGGTGGATACACCGCCTGGTTCTCCGGCGTATCGGGCATCGATATTCCGGTGCCGTCCACCAGCTTGACCGCACGACCGCGCCACAGCCATTTCGGCTGAGCCTTCGGGCTCAGCCGCTGGCCCGCTTGTCGGGCGAGCGTACTGATCATCTCCAACGGCAGCCTCTGCCGAGCTCGGCAATAGCCGCCTGTACGAACGCTGCAGGCGCTCAAACCATCGGCGTTCGACCCTGGCGGATCAGAGTCGGTGGGCCTCACGTCGATCGACATGGAACGGTTCCCGCATCAGTTCTCTGGTTGGTCAGCGGCAGCGAGTTTCGATTGCGCGCGCTCGCCACGGAGCCCGAGTTCCTCGTCTGCGACGAGCCGACGTCCGCACTCGACGTATCCGTGCAGGCGCAGGTGCTCAACCTGATGAAGGACCTGCAGCGGCGGCGCGGCCTGACCTACCTCTTCATCTCCCACAACCTGGCGGTGGTTCGCCATATCAGCGACGAGGTCGGTGTGATGTACCTCGGCCGGCTGGTTGTGGCCGACAAGCGCAGTCTGTTCGCGCAGCCGCGCCATCCATACACACGCATGCTGTTGGAGCGGACATCCGGATGACCGGTCGAGCCCGCCACGCCGGTGCAAGGGGGAGGTTCCGAATCCTATGGACCCTCCCTCCGGGTGCGCCTTTCACCCGCGCTGCCCCCCGCGCTGCCCTTACGCAAAGGAGCGATGCAGTCGCGAGAGGCCGGCACTTCTTCAGTTCAAGGGTTCACGCGTGGCCTGCCACGCGGTGGAGGAGGAGCGAATATGAGGGGCGGATGCGTAGATCATCGCAACAGCCGTTCCCCTGCAAACAGGTCGCGTACCCGCTCCCGTTCGCGCACGAGCCAGTGCTGCCCGTCTTCGACCATCACCTCGGCAGCACGGCCACGAGTGTTGTAGTTGCTCGCCATTGCCATGCCATAAGCGCCGGCGGAGAGCACCGCGAGCACGTCGCCCGGATGGACGGCGAGCAAGCGGTCTCGGCCCAGCCAGTCTCCCGATTCGCACACCGGTCCCACCACGTCGAATCGCACTGCGGCCTCGGAGCGCTGCTCGCACGCGACAATGTCCATCCATGCCTCGTACATCGCTGGGCGCGTGAGGTCGTTCATGGCTGCGTCGACGATGCAGAAGTTCTTTTGCTCACCCGGCTTCAGGTAAAGCACCTCAGCCAGCAGCACCCCCGCGTTACCGACGAGTGAGCGGCCTGGCTCGACGAGCAGTTCGCGGTGGCCGTGTCCGCGAGCGTCCATGCGCGCAAGCACACGGCGAACCAGTTCGCCCGCCGGCGGCGGCGTCTCGCCGCGATAGTTGATGCCCAGGCCCCCGCCGATGTCGACATGGTGCAGCGGAATCCCTGCCTGCTCGACCTGCTCCACCAGATCGAGCAGGCGATCGAGGGCGTCGAGGTAGGGGTCGATCTCCGTGATTTGCGAGCCGATGTGGGAGTCGATGCCGAGAACCTCGAGGAACGGAAGCTCGGCGGCACGGCGGTAGCTCTGCAAAGCGATTGCATGAGCGATCCCGAACTTGTTGCCCTTCAGGCCGGTCGAGATGTAGGGATGGGTTCCCGCGTCCACGTCAGGATTCACCCGCAGGCTGACCCGCGCGGTCTGGCCGCAAGCCTGCGCGATCTGCGACAGCACCTCGAGCTCGGCATCGCTTTCGACGTTGAAGCAACGCACGCCTGCTTCCAGCGCACGCTCCATTTCCCGGCGTGTCTTTCCAACGCCGGAGAACACGATGCGCGAGCCGTCGACGCCGACCGCGAGGGCGCGCTCCAGTTCGCCACCGGAGACGATGTCGAAGCCGCAGCCGGCCTCGGCGAAGGTCTGCAATACGGCCAGAGTCGAATTGGCCTTCATCGCATAGCAGACGAGATGCGGACGGCCTGCCAGCGCCTGTTCGTAAGCGGCGAGCGCGGCACGCATCGCGCTTCGGGAGTACACGTACAGCGGGGTGCCGTACTGCCGGGCCAGGTCGGACAGGACGCAATCTTCGAGCGTGAGGCGGTTTTGACGACGGGTCAGGAAGGGCGCGCCGGGCAGTTCGATGGAGGAGGGCATGCGGTCAGGGGGAGGCGGGAGACGATGCGGGCGCGGAGGCAGTGGATGCGGGGGGCAGTCGCAGCGGACCTTTCTGGCCGCAGGCCGAAATGAACAGCACGAGTGCGACTCCCGCGACACACCACCCCGCTCGCCTCGTGGGCGGCTGCACAGTGGCTACACTCGGAATCCGCTCGTCCCTCATCCGCTTGTTTTTCATGACGGGAATTCTAGAGGCTGCATGACTACCGCCCCCGCACCCTCCACCTTGACTGACCGCGAGTACTACGCCAAGGCGGCTCAGATCCTGACGGCGGTCGAGTCGACGATTGACCGCTGGCTGCAAGACGATGTGATCGACATTGATACCTCGCGCACCGGCGGACTGCTCGAGCTCACGCTGCCCGATGGAAGCAAGCTCGTGCTCAACACCCAGCCGCCACTGCACGAACTGTGGCTGGCGGCCCGCAATGGCGGCTACCACTTCCACTATGCCGGCGGCCGCTGGGTCGAGCGTGAAGGGCGCGAGTTCTTCGAGGTCCTCTCGCAGTGCGCGAGCGAGCAGGCGGGGAAGCCGTTGAAGTTCGAGGGATAGGAAAGGCCGCTATCGCCTGAACAGATCGAGGATGCTCTTGCGCTCGTCGTCATTGGCTGGCGGTGGCGCGCTGCTCTTGTCTTCCAGCCCCAGGCTGCTCACACCCGAGGAACGGCTGTATTCCTCGAAGTACCACTCGCCGCCCACGTTCACAGCGCCTTCCGGCGGCTCGTATTCCTCCACCGGCACGCCCTTGAGGGCGTAGCTCATGTAGTCGATCCACACCGGCAGCGCGAGGCCGCCGCCGGTTTCGCGGTCGCCCAGCTTGCGCGGGGTGTCATAGCCGATCCAAACGACGGACACGAGGTGCGGCTGGAACCCGGCGAACCACGCGTCCATCGAATCGTTGGTCGTGCCGGTCTTGCCGTAGATGTCGTCGCGCTTGAGCTGCTGGTAAGCCTTGGTCGCCGTGCCTGTGTGCGTGACCTCCTTCAGCAGGCTGTCCATGATGAAGGCATTGCGCGCGTCCAGCGTCCTCGTGCCTGGATCCGGTCCGTGCGGTTTGTACTCGAACAGCACCCGGCCCTTGGAGTCGGTCAGTCGGTTGAGCAGCACCGGCCCGACCCGGTAACCCCGGTTCGCGAACACGCTGTAAGCCGTCGCCATCTGCATCGGCGTGACAGAGCCGGCACCGAGGGCCATGGTGAGATAAGCCGGATGCTTCTCCGGCTCGAAGCCGAAGCGGGTGATCCACTCCTGCGCGTACTGCGGGCCGATCGACTGCAGGATCCGGATGGACACCATGTTCTTCGATTTCGCCAACGCTCGGCGCAGGGACATCGGGCCGTCGAACGTGCCGTCGTAGTTCTTCGGCTCCCAAGGCTGGCTGCCCGTGGCGCCGGCGTCGAAGAACAGCGGCGCGTCATTGACCACGGTCGACGGCGTGAAGCCCTTCTCGAGAGCAGCCGAGTAGATGAACGGCTTGAAGCTCGAACCAGGTTGCCGCCACGCTTGGGTCACATGGTTGAACTTGCTCTTGCTGTAGTCGAACCCTCCGACGAGTGCTCGCACCTCGCCGGTGTGCGGATCCATCGCGACGAAGGCGCCTTCGACCTCCGGCACTTGCGTCAGCGTCCAGTCCCCCTTCGCGCCCTTGACAACCCGCACCACCGCGCCGCGACGGATCTGGGTCTTCGGCCCGGCCTTGTCGGAGAGTCCGGAGGCGACAGGCTTGAGACCTTCGCCAGCGATCGCGATGGTCTCGCCTGTCTGCAGCATGGCAGTGACCTTCCTCGGCGACGCATTGAGGACGACAGCCGCGCGCAGGTCGTCGTTGTCCGGATGGTCGGCCAACGCCTCGGCGACACGGGCATCGATTTCCGACGGGTCGGCGGGCAGGTCGATGAAGGCTTCGGGGCCGCGGTAGACCTGGCGTCGCTCGTAGTCCATCAGCCCCTTGCGCAACGCCCGATATGCGACCGACTGGTCGCCCGAATTCACGGTGAGATAGACGTTGAGGCCACGCGTGTAAGCCTGCTCGCCGTACTGGCTGAACACCAGCTGACGCGCTGCCTCGGCGACGTATTCTGCGTGTACGGGGACTTCGCTGGGGGCGCGGTAGTGCAGTGCCTGTTTGCGCGCTGTCTCCGCCTGCTGCGCCGTGATGTAGCCGTTCTCCAGCATGCGGTCGATGATGTACTGCTGCCGCGCGGTCGCCCTTTGGGGGTTGACGACCGGGTTGTAGGCCGAGGGGGCTTTGGGCAGCCCCGCGAGCATTGCTGCCTCCGCCACGGTCACGTCGGTCAGTTGCTTGCCGAAGTAGATCTCGCTGGCCGCACCGAAGCCGTAGGCGCGCTGGCCAAGGTAGATCTGGTTCATGTACAGCTCGAGGATCTGCTCCTTCGACAGCTGGCTCTCGATCTTCAAGGCGAGCAGGATCTCGTAGATCTTGCGCGTGAAAGTCTTCTCGCTGGAAAGGTAGAAGTTGCGAGCCACCTGCATCGTGATGGTGGATGCTCCCTGACTCTTGGCCTTGCCGAAGTTCGCCAGGCCGGCGCGCAGCACACCGAGGTAGTCGATGCCCCTGTGCTGGTAGAAGCGCGCGTCTTCGGTGGCAAGCACGGCGTCCTGCATCACCTTCGGAATCTCACCGATGGGCATGAAGTGCCGCCGTTCCTCGCCGTACTCGCCAAGCAGTACACCATCGGCCGAGTACACGCGCATGGGTAGCTTCGGCCTGTAGTCGGTCAGCCCGCTGATCTCAGGCAGGTTGGGGTACGCCACTGCCAGGCCGATGGCCAGCAGCGCCAGAACGGCCAGCGTGGCCGATAGCCCAATGCCGAGCAGCCGGGCCACCGCCCGCCCTGCAAACCGGGCCCAGCCGTGCCGGGAGCGAGAAGTGGATGAATCGGGTCTGTTGTTGCTGGACTCGGGTCGAGCTTCGCTCATGGGATTCCCTGTGAAGGGGCGGAAGGATTATAGGAATAGGAGTGGATCACCGGGGCTTGGCGCGCGTGTGTGAACTGGTTGGCGCGCCGCCATCTCAAGTTCCCTTCTGGAAGGGCGACAACCATTGCAGCGCTGATCAAAGCTTTACGGCGCTCTGAGTTTCATAACGTAAGTGGCGGATTTGCCGGGCATTTTTCGTGGTCCGACAAAGACTCTACTGCTAGCATCGAAGTTACTTATTGAACCAGTCCCGCGCCCTGCGAGACGCGTTGGGAGACCAAGCACGTGACCTTTCTTGATGCGCTTCTAGGGCGCAAGCACCCGCCCATGCTCGGCCTGGATATCAGTTCGTCCAGTGTCAAGCTCGTGGAACTGGGGCGCGCAGGCGGCGGCGAATATGTTCTCGAGCGTTTCGCCTCCGAGCCGTTTGAAAAGGGCTGGATTACCGACGGCCAGATCGAGAAATTCGACGAGGTCGCCGATGCGGTGCGTCGCGTCGTGCAGAAGAGCGGCACCAGGACCAAGCAGGTCGTCATGGCGATGCCCCAGTCGGCGGTCATCACCAAGAAGATCATGCTGCCGGCCGGCCTGCGCGAGGAGGAACTGGAGCTTCAGGTCGAGACCGAGGCCAACCAGTACATCCCCTTCTCGCTTGACGAGGTGAGCCTGGATTTCTGTGTGATCGGGCCGAGCCCGGCATCGCACGGCGACATCGAGGTTCTCATCGCTGCGTCGCGAAAGGACCGGGTCCAGGATCGCCAGGGCCTGGCCGAGGCGGCGGGACTGAAGCCGGTGGTACTCGACATCGAATCGCATGCTTCCCGCCTTGCGATGAGCCGCCTTATCGGCTCCCTTCCTCAGGGCGGCAAGGACGCACTGGTCGCGCTGTTCGAGATCGGGGCCGACACCACCAGCCTCAAGGTGCTGCGCGACGACGAGATGCTCTATGACCGCGACCAGGCGTTCGGGGGATCGCAACTGACCCAGCTCATCTCGCGGCAGTACGGCTTCTCGTTCGAGGAGGCCGAGGCGAAGAAGCTCTCGGGCGACCTGCCGGAAGACTACGAGAGCGCGATCCTCGGTCCCTTTGTCGACAGCCTTTCACAGGAAATCGGGCGGGCCTTGCAGTACTTCTTCACCAGTACCCCTCACCACAAGGTTCACTACGTGATGCTTGGAGGCGGGACAGCCACGCTGCCCGGCCTGAAGGATCGCGTGACCGAGCTTACCGGCTTCGCGTCGATGGTGGTGAATCCGTTCGACAACATGAAGCTTGGCCACGGCGTGCGCGAATCCAAGGTGCGCCGTGAAGCTCCCTCGTACCTCACAGCCTGCGGGCTGGCAATGCGGAGGTTCGTGCAGTGATCCTGATCAACCTGCTGCCCCACCGCGAGGAAAAGCGGCGGCGGCGAAAAAGGGCGTTTTTCGCCGGCCTGGGCGCATCTGCCGTGGTGGGGCTGCTCGCAGTGGGCGCGTGGTACGAGGTGCTCGACCACCTGACCGAGGTGCAGCGCTCTCGCAATGAGTTTCTATCCGGCGAGATCAAGAAGCTCGAGGCGCAGATCAAGGACATCGCGACACTGCGTGCCGAGATCGATGCGCTGAAGGCACGCCAGAAGGCGGTCGAAGACCTGCAGACCGACCGGAACATCCCGGTCTATCTGCTCAACGAGCTGGTGAGGCAGACGCCGGAGGGCATCTACCTGACCGCGATCAAGCAGACCGACCAGGTGGTATCGGTGAGCGGGCTGGCGCAGACGAACGAGCGCGTGTCGGAGTTCCTGCGCAATACGCTGTACAGCTCGCCATGGCTGGAGCGTCCGGAGCTGGTCGAGATCAAGGCTGTGACGGCACCGGGGGCCCAACAGGGTTCACGCGCCATCGCGGAGCAGCGCAGGCTGTTCGAGTTCTCGATGCGCCTGACGCTGAAGCGTCCGCAGAGCGCGGCGCCTGCGGCCAGTGCGGCGGCATCCTCGGCGGCTGCGAAGACCTGAAGGCGAGTCATGGCCACTGAACGATCTCCAAACATCAACATCGGCCACCTGCTCCAGAACGCATCGGAGCAGTTTCGAGGCCTCAATCCGAGCGAGCCCGGCCAATGGCCGATCCTGCCGCGTCTGGCGGCGTGGTCTGCGGTGACGGTCGCAGTTGTCGCGCTCGGCTGGTTCCTGGTCCTGTCCGACAGTCAGACCGCTCTCGACAACGAGCGCGGCAAAGAGCCGGCGCTGAAGCAGGACTACCACGCCAAGCTCACCCAGGCGGTGAACCTGTCGGAGCTGCGCAAGCAGAAATCGCAGGTCGAGGAGTACGTGCTGCAGCTGGAAAAGCAGTTGCCTGGCAAAGCCGAGATGGATGCCCTGCTGTCGGACATCAACCAGGCAGGTCTTGGCCGGGGTTTGCAGTTCGAACTGTTCAAGCCCGGCCAGGTGGCGGTGAAGGACTACTACGCCGAGTTGCCGATCTCGATCCGGGTGTCCGGCCGCTACCACGACATCGGGTCCTTTGCAGCCGACGTGGCGAACCTTTCGCGCATCGTCACACTGCACAACCTGAGCATCTCGCCCGTGGTTGCCAAGGACAGCACTGGAATGCTCTTCATGGAAGCGACGGCCCGCACTTACCGATACCTCGACGCCGCGGAGGTGGACGAGCAAAGGAACAAGGCCAAGGCTGCGAAGGCAGGGGGGGCGAAGAAATGAGCGTCCTCATGCTAACCCGCCTTCCCGCTTGCGCCGCCAGAGCTGCGACAGCCCTGCTTCTGCTCAGCATGCTCGCGGCCTGTGCGGAAGACCAGGGCGAGCTGCGCGAGTGGATGGAGCAGCAGCGGCGCGAGGTCAAGCCGAACGTGCAGCCGCTCACGCCGCCGAAGAGGTTCAACCCCGAGCCGTATGCGATGGCCGACAAGACTGACCCCTTCAGCCCTCAGAAGCTGAGCGTCGCGCTCAAGCAGGAGGCCCGCCAGCCCAGCTCGCTGCTGGCCTCCGAGTTGAACCGGCGCAAGGAGCCGCTGGAGGCCTACCCGCTGGACAGCATGGCGATGGTCGGCAGCGTCTACAAGAACGGTCGCCAGTACGGGCTGCTGCGTGTCGACAACTTGTTGTACCAGGTGAAGGTCGGAGACCACGTCGGCCAAAACTTTGGCCTCATTACGAAGATAAACGAGACCGAGATCGCGCTGCGCGAGATCGTCCAGGATGCCGCCGGCGAATGGATCGAGCGCACCACCAACCTGCAGCTTCAGGAGAAAGCGCGATGAGGATCGCCGAGGAGAACCGCATCATGAGGAAGTGGCGCGCCACAGCATTGGCGCTCGCGATCGGTCTTGGAGGGCCCGGGATCGCAATGGCACAAGGGGTGATCCAGTCGATCACGAGCACGCAACAGGCCGGCAGCGATGTCGTGCGCATCGAGCTGAGCGAGCCACTGGCCGAAGTGCCGGCCGGGTTCACTGTGCAGACCCCGCCGCGCATTGCCATCGACCTGCCCAAGATCAGCAACGGTCTTGGCAAGTCGAGCCTGGAGGTGAACCAGGGGAACGTACGTTCGGTCGCCGTGGCGCAGTCGGGGGAGCGGACGCGTCTGGTGCTCAACCTGCGACGCGCCGCCAGCTACACCGCACGCATCGAGGGCAAGACGCTGATGCTGGTGATTGACGGCAGCGGCAGCGTCGCGCAGGCCGCCGCGCCGAGCCCATCCGCCTCGGCCTCCGCTGCCTCCTCCGCTGCCTCCTCCGCGCCCGTGCAGTTCGCGCCCAGCGTCAATCGTGAGCAGTTGATGTTGAGTGACATCGATTTCCGCCGCGGTGCCGATGGCGCGGGTCGGGTGGTGGTCGAACTTCCGAGCAATGAAGTCGGGGTCGACATCCGCCAGCAAGGCGCGAGCCTCGTTGTCGAGTTCCCGCGCACCGCCGTGCCACCGAGCCTGCGCAGACGCATGGACGTCACCGACTTCGGTACGCCGGTACGCACGGTGACGACGACGCAGGCCGGCGACCGCGTACGCATGGTCATCGAGCCGCAGGGCAATTGGGAGCACTCGGCCTACCAGAGCGACAACCAGTTCGTCGTCGAAGTACGGCCGGTGAAGGTCGACCCGAACAAGCTCACGCAAGGTCCGGGCTACCAGGGCGAGAAGCTGTCGCTGAACTTCCAGAACATCGAGGTTCGTGCGCTGCTGCAGGTCATCGCCGACTTCACTAACTTCAATGTGGTGACGAGCGATACCGTGACCGGCAGTGTCACCTTGCGCCTGAAGGACGTGCCGTGGGACCAGGCCCTGGACATCATCCTGCAGGCCAAGGGCCTCGGCATGCGCAAGTCGGGCAACGTGATCTGGATCGCCCCGAAGGACGAGCTTGCGGCCAAGGAGCAGGTGGAGCTGGAAGCGAAGAAGAAGATCGCGGATCTGGAGCCGCTTCGCACACAGTCGTTCCAGCTCAATTACACCAAGGCCGAGGAGGTCGCCAAGGGCTTGACCGGCCGGGCAACGGGCCAGAGCGGCGCTGGTGGCAGCACCAACACCCGGATCCTCTCTCAGCGGGGCAGCGTCATCTACGAGACGCGGACCAACCAGATCTTCGTGACGGACATCCCTGCCAAGCTGGAAGAGATCCAGGCGATGATCGCCAAGATCGACATCCCGGTGCGACAGGTGCTGATCGAGGCGCGCATCGTCGAGGCCGACGACAAGTTCGGCCGTGCACTGGGCGTGAAGCTCGGGGCCAACGACCTGCGCGGCCAACAGGGCGGGATTCCGGGCTGGCATGTCGGTGGCAGCAACTACGTCACGATCGGGGGCAACTACTCCTCGATCGGGTCGCAGACCAACCAGGGGCCTGCCGTCGACTTCACCAACTCGCAGTTCGTCAACCTGCCGGCCAACGTCAGCGCGATCGGAACCGCATCGGCCGCGACGGCAGCGCTGTCGCTGTTCAGCGCCGCTGCCAACCGCTTCCTGAACCTCGAGCTTTCGGCCCTCGAAGCCGACGGCAAGGGCAAGATCGTCTCCAGCCCGCGAGTCATCACGGCTGACCAGATCAAGGCCATCATCGAGCAGGGCGAGGAGATCCCCTATCAGGTTGCTTCCTCCAGCGGTGCCACGTCGATCCAGTTCAAGAAGGCCAGCCTCAAGCTCGAGGTGACGCCGCAGATCACGCCCGAGGGCAACGTCATCCTCGACGTGGATGTTGCGAAGGACAGCCGGGGCGACAGCACCCCGGCCGGCCCCGCGATCAACACCAAGCACGTGAACACGCAGGTGCTCGTGGAGAACGGTGGCACGGTGGTGATCGGCGGCATCTTCACGCTCCAGGAGCGTAACGATGTCAACAAGGTGCCCGTGCTCGGCGATGTGCCCGTGATGGGCAACCTGTTCAAGAGCACGGCCAAGTCATCGGCGAAGACCGAGTTGCTCATCTTCATCACTCCCAAGGTGGTGAGCGACCGCGCGGTGGCTCGTTGAACGCCATGAAGCACATGTCAGGAGGAAGAGGAATGCGGTTGTGCAACGCAGGGGTCGCGCTGGTCGTCGCGCTCTCGATCACGGCATGCGGCGGAGGCGGCGGTAATGCCGGCACGCCCGCGGTGGGACCGGGAAGCGGGAGTGGCAGCGGCGGCAGTGGCAGCGGTAGCGGTAGCGGTAGCGGTGGGGGTAGCGGCAGTTCGGCGACCGCGACCGTCAACATCGGGGTCGCACTCAGCGATTCCAGCGGCGCCGCAACCAACACTGTGACGGTCGCGAGCCCGGCGACGGCTCGCGCACGCGTCACGAGCGGCACGGGGACACCGCTACCGGGACAGCTCGTCACTTTCACGACAGCAGGTGGTGCGGGGTCGTTCACTCCTTCGACCGGCAAAGCGCTGACCGACGCCGATGGCTATGCCTCCGTCGTGCTGTTGCCGTCTTCGTCCGGGGCCAGTGGCGCCGACGAGGTCGTTGCGAGCGTTTCCGTCACGAACCCTGACGGGACGACCAGCTCCAAGTCCGCACGCACGGGCTTTCAACTGCAGGCGACGAACGTCTCGATCTCGTCGGTGACCACCGGAGTCGACAACGCTGCGCTCTCAGCCAACGGCCAGACGAACGTCACCGTGACACTCAGTGGCGCCGCGGGTGTATCGGTAGGTGTTTCCCTCACCTCGACCTGCGTCGCGCAGAACAAGGCGACGATTACGCCGGCAACCGCGACCACGACAACCGGAGTCGCCTCCTTCAGCTACAAGGACAACGGCTGCGGTGCCTCTCAGCTTTCCGCAACGCCGACCGATGACCTGCGGGCGTCCATCACCGGTTCGACGGTCACCTCGACGAAGACGGTGTCGCTCACGGCCGCCACCGCCAACAGCGTGGCCTTCGTATCGGCGACGCCGCAGACCATTTTCCTCAAGGGCTCGGGCGACGAGACCTCGGAGGTTGTGTTCGAAGTGCGGGACAAGGATGGCAATGCGTTGCCCAACCGCTCGGTGAGCCTCGACCTTACCAGTACCGCTGGCGGGTTGAGTCTGGTGAACGCGGGATCGGACGGTACGGTCAGTCAGCTCAGCGACTCCAACGGACGGGTCTCGGTACGCGTGAATTCGGGGACAGTGCCTACGCCGGTCCGTGTGCGGGCGACACTCGTCAATACACAGATCACGTCGCTGTCGAACAACCTCACCGTTGCCGTCGGGCTGCCCTCGGAGCTGAACTTCGGCCTCGCGCAGGGTACCGCCAACATCGAAGGCTTCGACTACATCGACACGTCGAACACGTACACGGTGATCGCGTCGGACCGCATGGGCAACCCGGTCCGGGACGGCACCACGGTGAACTTCATCACGCCCGAGGGCGGGCAGGTGAATCCGAGCGTGCAGACAAAGCTCGATGGCAGCGGCATCGCGAGGGCCAGCGCCAATTTCGTCTCGAGCATGCCGCGACCGGCTGATGGTCGGATCACCGTGGTGGCATACGCCCTTGGCGAGGAATCGTTCGAGGACCTCAATGGCAACAACATCTACGACTGCGGCGAGCCTTACCAGGACCTCGGCGACGTGTTCGTCAGCCGGAATTTCCTGAAAGACTTCGACAAGACTCAGGATCAACTCGTGCCATTGACCACGCCAGCCGGCGGCACCGCCTGCAGCGATCCTGCCCAGCAAAGCCTGACGAATGCGCGCCTGGCACTGAATGCCACGATCCCTTCGCTGACCGATTCAAGCGTGGCGGGAGGGTCCGTGGGCAACCGGATGTGGGGCCAGAACTACGTGCGTCGGGCGATCGAAACCGTGCTCTCCACCTCCGCAGTGGACCCTGTGTGGTACTCGGTCGACCCGAGCAGCCTGTTGTTCACGCCCACGGGCTATGACAGTCGGGTGTCCAGCACAGGCACCAGCACGAGCGCCTTGAACCAGGGCACGGGAACGACTGCGACGCAGTTCTTCCGCGTCCATGGTTCGACGATGACAGGTGCCGGCAAGCAGGGCACGTTCTCTTTCCTGCTTCGCGATGCCAATGGCGTGCGGTTGAATCCGGCTGCGGCCGGGACGACCGTCGCGGCGACAGCCACGAGCGGTCTCAGTGCCACCGTCGTCGCCGGCAGCCCTGTCGCCAACACTTCCAGCGCCACCGCTGTGGCCGTGTCCTACGAGTTCACGACGGCAACCAGTGGCACCATCACGCTGAAGTTCACGTCACCTCGTGGATTGACCACCAACGTCATCCTCGGAATTGCGCAGTGAAGGCGGCGTAGCGAAGCCGGACTGCTTGCGGACCTGCACATCAAGGTTCGCAAGCATTTAAGGTCGCACCGCGGATTGCGGCGAAGCGGACTGCGGCTTTGCAGGAAAGGCAAGGGGCCCGACAACAGGCCCCTTGCCTTTTGGTTTCAAGCGGTCAGAGCCACCTCTTTCTGTACTCGCTGCTCCGGCATGAGGGCTTGGATCTGGCCGCAGGCGATTGTCCCGATGCGGACCGGTACATCTCGGTATTGGCCCGTGAAGGCAGTCCGAGCGCTTCGGTCCCTGCCGCCGCGATCCGGGCTTGCAAGTGCTGAGGGTGGCACACACATTCGAGGAGTGCCGGTCATTGAAAAGGGCTCGCGCTTGCTTCGTCGCTTGCTCCCGTTCGCAGACCTCAATTGCCTGACGC
>DASTGE010000757.1:0-4599 GCA_035719405.1 Burkholderiaceae bacterium | reverse complement strand
CCCCTGAGAGGACGCATTGCCCGCGTCGACGCTGGGCTGAGACGGCAGGAACTGCGGAGGTGCAGGGGCGTATCGGTCCGCGCTGACCGGGTATGTCGTACCTGCCGCGGAGCCGGCCGGGTCGTACGGCGAAACCCCCCTGGAAAGGCTCGAAGGCTCTGCCAGGGCTTGCCCATCACTCCAGCTGGGGATCAAGCCGGCGCTGCCCCTGGATGTCGAAGGCGCCGAAGCCCCGGTGGTGTACGGCGTGGACTGACGCGAGGCCAATCCGCCCGTCGATGGGAGTGATGGATACGATCGCGCGGCATTGAATGCCGATGCGCCGCTCGTGCTCCCTCGTCCGGATTGGCTCTGGTTTCCTCCTGCGCTGGACGAAGCGCGCGATCCACTGCCACCAATCCTCGTACTTCTGCCGCTATCTGACAAGACGCTCTCCTCAAGGCAAGTTGCTCCGCCGAATTGGAGTCGAAATGCTTGCCCTGATGTGCGGCTTCGCGAAGGCTTATTCGTTCATGCGAAGCGCGACACTGGCCAATGTCGTGCAGCGACAGGCTGGGCTGCATGAACCTGATGCGGCGGTCCGGCATCTGGCCAGACCGCGGCGGCTACAGGCAGGTTATGCGGCCTCGAGCAGCGTCCGCGCGAGTCGTGGTCGACATCCTGACTTCAAGCCTTTGTCCAAGCGGAGTCATTGGGTGGTTGATGTGATGATATGCGCTGTCGCTTTATCGCCCCTCCTTGTGCGCTTCCCTCTCTTTGCGCGCGCTCCTCCGCCGCTTTCCTTCCAAACTCCGTTAATTGAATGTGTGCGCCGTCGCCATCTCCAACAACAGATACATACTGACGCACCCGCGCGAGCAGGCTCTCGCCTTGGCCTCTGTCATCCAACCACATTGCAGCATCTTCTACGCTACGGATGATTCCCTGTGGCAAATTCACTGCCTCCAGCAGGATGCCGAATTCGCGATCGTCAAGCCGTTCGAGTGCCGGCGATTCACTGTGCTGTGTTGGGGTCCTGCTCATGCCTCCCATACTCGGCCCCGCATCGACGAGATCGGAATGTTGTGCCTGCTCGAAACCAGGGGGGCTCCGCCTTGGCACCCCTCCCGCCAAGAAGTCCCCAGCACGGGTGCAGACAGACGCTTCGGAATTTGTGCCTGCAGGCCCAGTGCTGGACACGTCGTCAAAGAAGCCGGGCGACGGCGCGCGCGTTTGCGCCCCTCGCGAATGCTGGAGCGCCACAGTGTAAGACGCGCCGGCTTCGGATTCAATTCGCGCGCTATAAACATCGTTGAAACTGATGCCCGGCGTCTCGATGACGTGTGGCCCGCCAAAATTATTGGGCGAACCCTCCGGCTTGTGATCGGCAAGTGTCCTCGGCACGGTTGGGCGCGGCTCCGTCCGTTTGCGAAGGCGACCTCTTCCCCTGGCGCGGCTCCACTGGTGAAAGTCGTTGTGCTCGGAATTCCTGACTTGCTCAGCAATGTTGTTAATAAATTCTTTCAATTTGACCCTTCCATTGTCGGTCATCCCGGCGAACAGAGGGTGAGCGTCATTAAAGCTTCGGTTCTTTATTGAAATAGACGTTGAGCCAGCCCTTGCGTCGGTAAGATAGTTTCTCCCCTTCCCGAGGGCGCGGGATGCCTCTGCGAAGGATTCTATTTTGCCTTCGATCATGGCCGGAAGAATCTCATTCTCGAACTTCTGCGAGTCAGCATTTGTGGTCGTCTGGACACGCTTTCTGCCATTTTCTTTTGATTCGGCTTTATGGCTTTTGTCTAGAAGTTCTTGTAATTTCGCCCTTCCCTCGCTAGTCATTCCGGCGAACAATGGGTGAGTTTTTTTGAACGTTCGTTCATTCAAAGAAATAAGCGGTCTGCAAAACTTGGAACAAGAGGTAAAGAA
This sequence comes from Burkholderiaceae bacterium, assembly GCA_035719405.1. GTDB lineage: Bacteria > Pseudomonadota > Gammaproteobacteria > Burkholderiales > Burkholderiaceae_C > CAMLIZ01. The sequence goes on along the minus strand of DASTGE010000757.1, from coordinate 2,694 downwards.
ATCTTTCCTCATTTTTAACGCAAGGGCCGCGGCATAAAAAGATCGTATTTCGCCGCTGATCATTCGTGGAAGAATATTCGTCTCGAATGTAATTGAATCAGCCTTCGTGATCTTGCGCGACTTTTTTCTGGTACCTCCACCTGGTACGACAGAACGCGAGTCCCCAAAGCTCCACAGTTCAGGAGTGGATGCGCTGCTGCTCGATTCGGCGACATCGCTTTGAAGAGAAAGGTACGACGAACCGGTGACACCGGCTGCCAAATAGGGATTCGCTGCGTCCTCGCCGAACTCGCGTCGTGTGAATGTGGGGTGCGCTGGCGGCCATTGTCCGGAGTCCCCGACGGATGGAGGAGCGGCGCCGAGTTGCAACGAGGAGGGGTGCGATGAACCTCCGGGGCCGCCCTGCCAGTACCGATTCGGCGCTTTGCCCGGATGAGGATTTGCGAACGTCGGGCGTCCAAGTGCTGATCGCGATGCGTCGTCGCATTGCGCGCCCGCGCTGAGTTGCGACGGGTCGTTCAACATGCCCGGGAATCTCCCCCGGGGGTACGCATTGGCGGCATTTGCGGCGGAGTGGGTCGGGGCGCAGGTCGGGGCCCCCATGACAAGATTCGAAGACCTGGCTCCCGTTTGTTCACCGCTCCAACTTGGGGTCGAGCGGACGCCCTCCCTGATTGTTGACGGCGCCGAAGCCTGCGTTGTCTGGTGTGGAGACTGACGCGAGGCCAGTCCGCCGGTCGGAGCGAGTGCCGCATACGATCCTGCGGCATTGGATGCAGATATGCCGCCCATGCTCGATCGTGCGGATTCGCTCGGGCTATCTCCTGGCGCGGAGGAAGCTCCCGATCCACTGCCACCAATCCTCCTACTTCTGCCGCGGTCTAACAAGACGTTCTCCTCAAGCAAGTTGCTTCCCAGAATTGGAGCCGATTGTCTTGCCCTCAGCTAATTGCCTCGCGAAGGCGTGTGCGTTTGATGCGAAGCGTGACAAATTGCCAAGGGGGTGGCGCCGTTTGCGGATCAAGTGAGGCCGATTTGTAACGCCGCAGATCGCTCGAAATCGGGGATGTGGGACGTGCGAGACAGCTTTTCAGGGTCGCCTTTGATCTTTCTGAACTCGACGCCAAGGCGTCCGATCGGCGGAGGAGGATGCGCGAGAGTCAGATTTCCGCACCGGGCGCGGGAGCGCCGCCGCGAGGCGCGGGATGCCTCAGGTTCTTCATCGCGTCGACGATATCCCGGGCTTGATTGGTTGCGGTGCGGACGCGGCCTCTGCCTCTATGCGTGCTTTCGATCTGCGGCGCGGGCGGTGCCATAAGCTCGCGTGCAATGCCGACCGCCAGGATCTGCCTTCTGATCTCAGAGGGCATGGCCGCCAGCAGCCTCTTGGGCTGAGGAACCATGTGATGCACGCGCAGCCACACCGCCGTTGCCGGCACAGGCTTTTGCGACGCGTTCGCGAGAAATGCCTTACCGACGACAGGTTCAGCGTCCCAGACAGACCATTCCGGCGTGATGTACGGGGCGGAATCGCGTGGATCATGGGTGCGTGCAAGGTTCTGCGCCAGGGCCTTCGCGGTTGACAATCCTTGCGGCTGGTAACTCCAATGCCTTATCGTCCTGGCTCTTTCCCAGTCGCTCCACGTGCTCGTGCTGTCGGGACCAAAGACAGCGGGACCATCCTTCCATGCGTCCAGGACGATGTCTCGAGGCTCGGGCTTCCAGCGATAGATGGTGGGGTTGAAACTCCTCGGCACCAATGCCTCCACCCAGGAATGGTCGACCTGCGCGTTGTGGTAATGGATGACGCTTTCGCCGCTTTGGCTGTCCAGGCGTGCAGCATGTGCTCGCGTGCACAGTCGCGCATGCTCGCCACAGTTGCCCGCGCCTGCCCAGATCGCCGCAACATCCTCGGGTGCATGTACGGGGTCCCTCCTCAAGTCCCGACCGCCTTTCGTGCGTGTCGACGACTCACCACGGCTTGCTCGGATGTCTTCGCGCATGTTGCCCCGACCGAAGGGAAGCAGTGCACGCACCTCGCGAACGCTGTCATTGGCCCGCCGCAAGCGCTCGAAGTCCTCGCCGTCGACCTTCCTGTCCTGCAGCGCTCGCGCAAGCAGATATCCCGCCAGAGGCATCTCTTCGGGGATCACCTCCGCAAGCGAGCGGCGGGGCACAGCGGCGGCGAGACCCTCGTCGCTGAGGCGATGCTCCGGCGGCCGTCGAGATTTCGGCGCAGGCCCGGCTTGCGTCAACTCCTGACGCGGGCGGGCGCAGAGTCCCGGGGGCGCTACAAGGCGGGATGTACCTTCGGTGATGCCTGATGCTGAACGCGGCGTGCCTGCCGGACCGTCGCTGACAGAAGTCGCACGCGAACTCCCATCGACGGGATCTGGATTCATGATTTCCGTTATCAGGACCATGGCAGTCTTCAGAGTCGCCATTTGCCGCGCGCTTGAAGTCGCCGTCCGGTCGTCAGACCTTGTCGTTTTCATGCAGGTCCAAAAGCGATTGTCGTTGCTCATCGGAGAGGTCCGGGAGCACCTGATGGGCCGTAATCGTTTAGTCCCCCTGACTCGATGCACAATGCGTCCCCATCCAAATGACGAGGGCAAGCGAGCTGACGGGGCATGGCGAAGCTGAGCGATCACGATCTGAAGCAGATTGACGCTGCGTGGTTGGCCAAGCAACCGG
>DASTGE010000756.1:0-2328 GCA_035719405.1 Burkholderiaceae bacterium | reverse complement strand
GGTGCGCTCTCCCGCCTGCACATTCTCGAAGGTCACGTCATGCACCGGCTCGCCACGAGCGAACGGATGCCCGAGGTCTGCGAGCATCTGCATGCAACTGGGTCGGATGTCGATCTGCCGGGCATTGCAGCCAATCGCCTTCATCAGCCGCAAGGCCTGGTCAAGCGTTCGACTGCTGGTCGCGAAGCCGGGCATGGTGTAGGCGAGGATGTTGCTGCGCGGCTGGCCCAGCAGGTCCATAGCCTTGGCGCATACCAGCAGCGCGTGGGTTGAATCCAGTCCGCCCGAGACACCGATGACGAGCTTTCTGATTTTGGTGGCCCCCAGTCGCTGAAGCAGCGCCTGCACCTGAATGTTGTAGACCTCATGGCAGCGCTCGTGCTTGCGGCGTGGATCGGAGGGCACGTACGGAAACCGCTCGACCGGCCTTTGCAGAAGCAAGCAATGCGACGTCTGCAACCCCAGTTCGAAGCCGATGCGACGAAAGCGCAGCAGTGCGTCACGATGCAATTGCGCCGACTGCCCGAAGGTTCCCTGCCGCATCCGGTCGTGCGCCAGCCGCTCCAGGTCGACATCCGCGGTAATGAGGTGCGAGTCGTTCGAGAAGCGCGCCGACTCGGCCAGCATCTCGCCGTTCTCGTAGATCACCGCCTGGCCGTCCCATGCCAAGTCGGTCGTCGACTCGCCGATGCCGGCCGATGTGTACAGGTACGCGCCGAGGCAGCGCGCGGACTGCAGCGATGCCAGCTTGTGCCGGTAATCCGCCTTGCCGATGGTGATGTTCGATGCCGAAAGGTTGAGCAGCACGGTGGCCCCGGCCAACGCCGCATAGGACGATGGCGGAATGGGCACCCACACGTCCTCGCAAATCTCCGCGTGAAACTTCAACAGCGGCAGGTCGTGCGCCTCGAACAGAAGTTCGCTTCCGAACGGCACGCGCTGCCCGAGCAAGTCGATCTCGTCGACAGTGGCCGAGGGCGCGGCGTTGAATTGCCGGGCCTCATAGAACTCGCCGTAATTCGGCAAATAGGTCTTGGGCACGATGCCGAGCAGCCGGCCGCGATGAACCACTGCCGCGCAATTGAACAGCCGGTCCTCCACGCGCAGCGGCAAGCCGACAACCGCTGCCAATGCCATCGAGGCCGAGGCTTCGAGCACCTTCGCCAGCGCCGTTTCACAGGCGTCGAGCAAGGCGTGCTGATGGAAAAGGTCGTCGCATGTGTAGGCCGCAAGGCCCAGCTCGGGAAACACCACCAGCGCGACGCCCTGTCTCGCAGCCTCGTTCATGAGCAGGATGGTTTGCGCGGCATTGTGCAGCGGGTCGGCCACGCGGTTGGCCGGCACCCCCACCGCAACGCGCGCAAGGCCGTGCGAGTACAAGTTGAAGAAGCTGTCCATGGCCAGAGTATCGCCAAGACGCTTCCCGCTTGCTTCCCGCGCCGCTGCAACGGGTATTGCTCCCTCTGCGGGTCACGGGAGGAAAGGACCGGAAAGGAAGCGCAGTTGCGTGCGCAATCGCGACCGACGTTCGACTCATCGCCCGCCTCGGCTTCGTGCTCAACGCAGTAATCGATCAGCACTTCTCCGAGCGTGGGCGACTGGCAAGGCTTCTGGGGGCGGTGGCCCATAACCCGAAACTGGTCGGGGTCGACATCGACGAGAACACCGGGCTTGTCATTTCGCGCGGGCAGGGCATCGAGGTCATTGGCGAAGGTGCCGTCACACTGCTTGACGGACGCGAAATGCGTACGACGTTCGTTGAACGGGGGGAGAAGAACCAGATGTTCCAGGCCACCGACGTGCGCCTGCATCTGCTGCCCTCGGGCAGCGGCTTCATCTCTGCGAGGGCCGAGGATTGCAAGGCCGCGGAGCAGAACAAGTCGATCTCTGACCAACTGCTTCAGGTATTGCAGTATTGGCAGGAACCGAAGCCTGCGATCGACAGTTCCGCCGTGGTGAAGGCATTTCAGCAGCCCCGCCTTCCCATTGTGATACGCCCGCAGCGAGGGTTGCGGACCAGCCGCAGACGATGGCCAGCTGCGCAATCGAATCCGGGAACACGCGCGGCGGATGATCTAAAGCCCAAGCCGTCGCTGTGTCGCTGTGAAAGGGATGGAAAGCCGTGCACCCGGCTCAGGCGTCCTGCGCGGACCCGGTCCTCGGTGAAGGGGCAGATTGGCGCCTCAGTCCGGCAGCCTCGTTGGCGACCAATGCGCCCAGTACAAGCAAGCCCCCGCCCAGCACGGCGGCCGATGGCGCTTCCCCTGCTCCAAGCCACGCCCACAGCACGCCCAGCACGACCTCCAGCAGCGCCAGCAGGGAAACCTC
>DASTGE010000755.1:0-4650 GCA_035719405.1 Burkholderiaceae bacterium | reverse complement strand
GAATACTGACGAACTGGATTGACGAACTGGAGTAAGTCGATTTCCCTCGGCAACGGGAAGGGCAGCGACTGCGCTGCGTTGCTGCGCGCTTTTTGTCACGGCCGGGCCAATTGCGTGGACCGCGGAAGTGATCGGCCGATCTTGGTGGACAGGCGGAGCGGCAATGCCACCCGGGAGGATTCAACCTAGAAACGGCAGTTGAACGCGCCCGATCGGGTGCGTAGCGTTCTCACCCAAGGGGGAACAGTGGTCGTGGGGGAAATTGCGTGAGTTCATGCGAGGTTGCCAGCGGCGGGAAGCGGTCAACTGCCGTTTCTAGGTTCAAAGCGCGTCCCGTCGAACGAAGCCGCGAGAACAAAAAGCTTGCCCCGCAGGCAACAAAGCCGCGACAACAAAGCCGCGACAACAAAAGCGCCGACAACAAAAGCGCCGACAACAAAAAGCCCGCACGGCAAGACCCCGGCGGGCTTTCTCTAAAAGCACTTCACCTGCAGGCCTGGTGACCTGCAGAGGGAATTCATGCACCGTAAACGCGGCGGGGCGAGGGTATCGCCCCCTGCGTCACTTCAGCTTGGTTTCCTTATAAAGGACGTGCTTGCGCGCCTTCGGGTCGAATTTCATGAATTCGAGCTTTTCAGGCGTGGTCTTCTTGTTCTTGTTGGTGGTGTAGAAGTGGCCGGTTCCCGCAGTGGATTCCAGCTTGATCTTTTCGCGTCCGCCTTTGGTGGCCATGTTGCCTCCTGGTTCAGAGTTCGCCCTTGGCACGCAGGTCGGCCACGACCTGTTCGATGCCCACCTTGTCGATCAGGCGCAGCGCCGCGTTGCTCACGCGCAGCCGCACCCAGCGGTTCTCGCTTTCAAGCCAGAAGCGGCGGTACTGCAGATTAGGCAGAAAACGGCGCTTGGTCTTGTTGTTGGCGTGGCTGACATGATTACCCACCATCGGGCCCTTGCCAGTGACTTGACAGACGCGTGCCATGACGCTTCTCCGGGAAATTCTTTATGGGAGCCGGGGATTCGGCAAAGACCGCGATTATAGCCAGATCCGGATTCAGGTGGACTGTTCGAGAAAGCGCTGCGCGTCGAGTGCAGCCATGCAGCCGGTGCCGGCCGAGGTGATTGCCTGGCGGTAGACGTGGTCCTGCACGTCGCCAGCCGCGAAGACACCGGGCACGCTGGTCATGGTTGCAAAGCCATCGAGCCCGGAACGGGTGACGATGTAGCCATCCTTCAATTCGAGCTGGCCCTTAAAAATGTCGGTGTTGGGCTGGTGGCCGATGGCGATGAAGCAGCCCTTCAGCGCCAGTTCCGCCGTCTCGCCTGTCCGGGTGTTCCTCAGTCGCACGCCAGTCACCCCCGAGGCGTCGCCGAGCACTTCGTCGAGGGTCTGCCACAGGTGAAGGTCGATCCGCCCGGCCTCGACCTTCTCCATCAGCTTGTCCACGAGGATCGGCTCTGAGCGAAACTTGTCGCGCCGGTGAATGAGGTGCACCTTGCTCGCGATGTTCGACAGGTACAGCGCTTCCTCGACGGCCGTATTGCCGCCGCCGACGACACATACCGTGTCGCCTTTGTAGAAGAAGCCGTCGCAGGTGGCGCACCCGGATACGCCGCGACCCATGAAGCTCTGCTCGCTCGGCAGGCCGAGGTACTTCGCTGATGCGCCGGTGGCCACGATGAGGCTGTCGCAGCTGTAGCCGCCGCTGTCGCCCTTCAGCCTGAACGGACGCTGCGAAAGGTCGACCTCATTGATGTGGTCGAACACGATATCGGTGCCGAAACGCTCGGCGTGCTGCTGGAAGCGCTGCATCAGTTCCGGGCCCTGCACGCCCATCGCGTCGGCCGGCCAGTTGTCGACATCGGTGGTGGTCATCAGCTGGCCGCCTTGCGCGAGGCCGGTGACGAGCAGCGGTTTGAGGTTGGCGCGTGCGGCATAAACGGCGGCGGAGTAGCCGGCGGGGCCGGAACCCAGAATCAGCACTCGGGCATGCTTGGCGTTGGTCGACATGGGCGGGTGTGGGCGAAAACGTGCGATAAGCAAGACCTGAAGTGTCTCGCAAGTCTGACATGGGGGTCAGCCAGACTGGCATCAACGCTGTGTATCGGCACAATTGACGTTTTCTTCGCCCGCGGGCAGTTCTGCCGCTACCGAACTCAACCACGAGACAACCCAGAAGGCCAGCACGATGTCGATGCTTTCGAATCTCGACCTGATCCGCCGTGTGCCGCTGTTCTCCATGCTGACGAACGACCAGGCCCAGTCGATCGCCGACAGTGTGGTGAAGCGGCGCTTTCGCCGCGGAGAGATCGTCGTCGAGCAGGGGCGCAAGTCCAATGCGCTGTTCATCCTGCTCAACGGGCGGGCGCGCGTGCTTACGTCCGACTCCCGAGGCCGGGAGGTGATCCTCGCCGTGCTTCAGGCCGGCGATTATGTAGGCGAGATGAGCCTGATCGACAACGAACCTCACTCGGCCACGGTGAGGGCCGAGGTGCAGACCGACATGCTCATCCTGGGCCGCGTCGAGTTTTCGCGCTGCCTGCCGGAGGGCAGCAGCCTCGCCTACGCGATTCTGCGCGGGCTCGTCGCGCGGCTTCGGGCGGCCGACCGCCAGATCGAGTCGCTGGCGCTGCTTGATGTTTACGGGCGCGTGGCGCGTACGCTGCTCGATATGGCCGAGGACGAGAGCGGGGTCAAGATGATCCGCAACAAAGTCTCGCGCCAGGACATGGCAAAGATCGTCGGTGCCTCGCGCGAAATGGTCAGCCGCGTGATGAAGGACCTGGAGGAGCGCGGCGTCATAGAGACGCAGGAGAACGGCTCGGTGATCCTCAAGGATGCGCTGCACGCCAGGGAGTGAAGCACCGTGCGGTGGTGGTGGGTCAAGGCAGGAGACTCGCCACTGACCACATCGGGCGGGGAAGGGCACGACGCGCTCGCCCGGAGCTTCTCCGCTCTCTGCCTTTCGTGATGAATCCGTCGGGGCGCCATCTGTCTTGCCCCCAGCCGGCCTGATCCACAATCGCGGCCATGACCTTTCCCTTGGGCTCTCTCGGTGCCGAAGGCGCCGTTTCCGCAAACACCTACACCCGCAAATCCGGCTCCCGCAAGGCCGAGCAGCGGCCGGCGGCACCGCCACCGCGCTGGCGGACGCAAATCGCACTCATCGGCGGTGCGGTGGTGTGGCTGCTGTTCGTTCTGGCGGTGCTGACGCATTCCCCATCGGATCCCGGCTTTTCGACGTCGGGTGACGGCGGCGCCGTGCGCAACAAGGTCGGTCTTGGCGGCGCGTGGGCCTCGGACTTCGCGCTGTTCATGTTTGGCTACTCGATGTGGTGGCTGGTCCTGGTCGCATTGCGCTCGTGGCTCGGTGCGCTGGCGGGGCTGATGCGTACCGAGCCCGAGCCATCGCGGACGGCGAGGGACCGCATCGCTTTCTGGGGCGGCATCGTTGTGCTGATCTGCGCGAGTTGTGCGCTCGAGTGGACGCGCCTTTATCGATGGGAAACCCACCTTCCGGGCAACGCAGGCGGAGTGGTGGGGTACGTGCTCGGGCCATTCAGCATAAAGTGGCTGGGATTCGCCGGCTCCGGCGTGCTGTGGATCTCGGCGCTGGTGGTGGGCATGTCCCTCGCGCTGCGCTTTTCGTGGCCGCATGTGGCCGATGGCATCGGAGGCTGGGTCGATTCGCTGCGCGAGCGCCGGCAGGAGCGCATCGAGCGCGCCGAAGACCGGCGGCTGGGCGAGAAGGCCAAGGCCGAGCGAGAGCAGGTGGTTCAGGTCGAGCGGCAGGTGGTTGAGGAACACCTGCCGATCGTGATCGAGCGGCCGGTCGTCGAGGTTCCGAAGTCGGAGCGCATCGCCAAGGAGCGCCAGAAGCCGCTGTTCACCGAGCTGTCCGATACGAAGCTGCCGCAGGTCGATCTGCTGGACGCGGCCCCTGGGCGCACTGAGAGCGTGACGCCCGAATCCCTCGAAATGACCTCGCGGCTCATCGAGAAGAAGCTCAAGGACTTCGGCGTCGAGGTGCGGGTGGTGGCTGCCTCGCCCGGGCCCGTGATTACGCGCTACGAGATCGAGCCGGCCACGGGCGTCAAGGGCGCGCAGATCGTCAACCTCGCGAAGGACCTTGCGCGCAGCCTCAGCCTGGTCAGCATCCGGGTCGTCGAGACGATCCCCGGAAAGAACTTCATGGCCCTGGAGCTGCCCAACGCCCGCCGGCAGACGATCCGCCTGGCCGAGATCCTCGGCTCGCAGGTGTACAACGACGCAGCCTCGCAACTGACCATCGGCCTGGGCAAGGACATCGTCGGTGCCCCGATGGTGGCCGACTTGGCCAAGATGCCCCACTGCCTTGTGGCCGGCACCACCGGCTCGGGCAAGTCCGTGGGCATCAACGCGATGATCCTGAGCCTGCTGTACAAGGCCGAGGCGCGCGACGTGAGGCTGATTCTCATCGACCCCAAGATGCTCGAGATGAGCGTCTACGAGGGCATTCCGCACCTGCTGTGTCCTGTCGTCACCGACATGAAGCAGGCGGCCAACGCGCTCAACTGGTGCGTCGGCGAGATGGAGCGTCGCTACCGGCTGATGTCGAGCCTCGGCGTGCGCAATCTCGGCGGCTACAACGCGAAAGTCGCCGAGGCGAAGAA
>DASTGE010000754.1:0-5807 GCA_035719405.1 Burkholderiaceae bacterium | reverse complement strand
CGAACACATCGAGCACCGCCGGACTGTGCGCGGTCAGCCGCAGCGCTCCGCCCTGTGCCTTCGCCGTGGCCTTGGCCATCATCAGCAACTGCACTCCGCACGTGTCGAGCTCCGTCACACCGGACAGGTCGAGTTCCAGCTCGGTATCGGGCCGCAAGGCATTCAGCAATGCAGCCTTCAGTTCGGCCGCGCGATAGATGGTCAATTCGCCGCTCAGGGCGAGTCGTGCTGTGAATGTGACTGTCACTGGACTGCTTGCCTTACTACAGCTGGAGTTGTCACGGCAGCACAAGGCGTTCGACGGCGCTGATGAGCTGCGGCGGGCTGAAGGGCTTGACCACCCATGCCTTGGCGCCTGCGGCCTGACCCTCGCGCTTTTTCGCGTCCTGCGACTCGGTGGTGAGCATGATGACCGGAGTGAAGCGGTATGCCTGCCGCTCCTTGACGGCCTTTAGAAAAGAGATGCCGTCCATGTTGGGCATGTTCACGTCACTGATGATCAAATGCACCTTGCGGCCATCGAGCTGCTTCAACGCATCCTGTCCATCGCGTCCTTCGATGACTTCGTAGCCGGCGCCCCGCAACGCGAGGCCGACCATCTGCCGCACCGCGACCGAGTCGTCCACCACCATGATCGTCCTGGCCATACTGCTCCTTGTGCAGTCTCAAAAGAATGTAATTTCAGTGGCCTGCGGCTGCTGCGCCGGCTTCTGGTCGCTGTGGTGCAGTGCCCGCTCTTCGGCCATGGCGTAGCTGCGCTCCAGCTCCGCAAGCAACTCGCCGGCATCGGCCGGCTGCAGCACGCCATCACGCTCCAGCCGCACGCGCGACTGCGCGAATGCCGTCGGCAGCCGTTCAATGTTTTGCATCACATGGCTCATCACCTGGCCCACGCGATCCTGAAACTGCAGCTGCACCATGGCTTCGGTGATTTCCGATTTGATTCCCTCGCTGCCCTCGGTGAGCCGTCGGGCCGATTCCGCCATGGCGCTGGTGACGCGCCGGAAGTCGTCCAACACGCGCCGGATCGTGTCTTCCGAGACGTTCATCGAACGCGTTTCTTCCTCGGCAGAGAGTTCAGCGGCCTTGCTGGCACCGACAATCGCTTCGTTCACGAGCGCGACCTTCTCCGCAATCCGGCGTCCGGTCTCGCCCGACAGCGAGGAAAGCTTGCGAACCTCCTGGGCGACAACGGCGAAGCCCTTTCCGGAGTCTCCAGCATGCGCTGCTGCAATTGCCGCATTGATGGCGACGAGGTTGGTCTCGGCGGCGATCTTGGCGACCGCATCGGCCATGTCCTGCAACTCGTGGACGAAGACCCCCAACTCGCGCACCCGCGACAACACCTCGGCCTTGTCGCGGACAGCGGCCTGCAGGGTATCGACGACGAGACCCAGGTCGCGCTCGCCACGCGAGAACACCGCCCCAAGGCCGCCACCATCGCCTTGCATGTGCTCGGACGCTTCGTTCGAGACCCGCGCCGTGTCGTCGAGCTTTTCAACGATGCCCGCAAAGCGCACACTCAGCGCCGATATGGCGCCTTCCATCTGAGTCCTCGACGAATCGATGTGTCCGCTCCATACGGGCGCGAGCCGATCGCCGAAGCGGGATTGGCCCTCGACATAGTCGCGCAGCTGTTGCTGCCACTTCAGGTGAGACCGACGACTGATGTGGGCGAGATACAGGCCCAGGAGCATCACGATGGCCCCCGCCACCAGGGCAGAAACACTGGCGCTGCCTGCCATCACTGTCAAGGCGGAACCAGCCGCACCGACCAAGGCCGGCGACAGCCAATGGCGGCTCTCCAGGGCGAGATTGGACACGAGCACGGACATCCTCTCGATGAATCCGGCAGCTCGCTCGCCCGGTTCCGCGCTCCCTGATCAAACTTCTCTTTTTAGCGCGGGCGAATCGTCTGCGTTCAGGCCAGCATTATCGACAGGACACTTGACGGTCTTAGTATTGAAAGCGTGCAAAAGCCGCGCGGAGCCTCAGGAGGCGCGGAACAATTCACCGTGACGGCGCTCGCCTCGATTCCGGGATGGGATGCAAGGCGCACAGCACAGACCGGGCATTGGACGACATCGTATCGCCGACGGGCGGGCAACCCTCTCGACAAATGTACGCTCCAGACAATATAAAAGGGGCGGCCGCAGGCCCGCATGCCGCTTTCGGCATCGCCGAAGACTGGCGTGAAGAGCATCGATGCGTGGAAGACAGGAGAAGCGGTTGCCAGGGAGCCGAAGTTCCGGCCGCAAAGATCCCGGATCAGGGTGTTGATATGGTGTTGATACCCCAGGGACGATCAGCGCACGGCCAGCGATATTGCGTGGAGCAGCACGCCCACCAATCCGCCCACGACCGTGCCGTTGATGCGGATGAATTGCAGATCCGTCCCGATTTCGAGTTCGACCTTGCGGCTGATCTCGTCGGCATCCCAGCTGCGCACCACCTCTGCAATCAATGCGGAGGCCTCGTGGCGGAAACGCAGCACCAGCTCGCGCACCACCTGCAGCCACCACGCGTTCAGCTTGCGCTGAAGTTCGGCGTCGGCAAGGACTTCGCGGCCCAGTCCTTCGATGGACAGGGCGAGTTGTTCACGCAGCCCCGAGCGCTCGGCCTGCAGGTCGGCCTCGATGCGCGAACGCAGCTGGTTCCAGATGATCCCGACGTATCCGTGTTGGCGCAGGTGCGCGGCAATCTCGCGCATCCACGCACGGCTTCGCCGGCGCTGCGTGTCGGAGGTCTTCAATTCGTCAATGAACGTTCGCGTCGCCGCGTCGAAGCGCTGACGCAACTCGTGCTGCGGCTCGCGCACGACTTCGCGCAGAAGCGCGATGATGCCCGCGACAAAGCGGTTGACGATGTATTCATCGAGGAACGGCGGCGTGTAACGCGATGCCTCGCTGAACTTGGCGAGGATCAGCGGCTTGCTCTCGTCCAGCCATTGCTCCAGCACGACGAGGGCCTTTTCGAGCAGCAGCGTGTGGCGCTCATCGCGTATCGCCTGTTCCAGAAGGTGTGCCGCAAGGCGGGCGACGTTCAACCGCAGCAATATGGGATGGAGGGCACGTTCGAGCATCCGCCGCAGGTCGTTGTCGTCACTTGCCCGCAATGTCACGCCCACGACTTCGGCGAGTGCCTGCGCAACCGCCTCGCGGTTGGGCCCGATCGTCAGCCATTGCGCAATCGTCGCCGCGAGGTTGTGGTTCTGGATCCGGCGCAGCACGTTCTCCGGCGTCAGGAAGTTCTCCTCGACGAACACGCCGAGCGTGTTGCCGATACGGCCCTTGTTGTTGGGGATGATGGCCGTGTGCGGGATTGGAATCCCGAGCGGATGGCGGAAGAGGGCGACCACCGCATACCAGTCGGCCGCGGCACCGACGGCGCCCGCCTCCGCAAAGGCATGCACCCACTGCAGCCACGGAAACTGCGGCATCAGGGCAGAGCTGGTGAACAGGAGGACGAGCATCAGAAGCAGCAACGCGGTGGCGAGCGTTCGCATGCGGCGCAGACGTTCCGGCTTGCCGCCCTCGGTGCCGTTCGATGGGGTTGTCAAGTCCATGCAGGTGTCGCCTTCGATGAAGGCCGCATCATGCAATCCCTTTGTCAGCAGACTGCCCCTGGCGCTGCGCGCCACGCGAGAGGCCAAAAAAAGGCCACTCGTGGAAGCGGCCGGTAACGTCTACAGTGTGACGCATGACGTTGCTCCACACTCCCGCCAAAGACATTCGCCCAGGAGAGTCGGTCGTCGTTCGCGAGGTCGGCCTGCGCGACGGGCTGCAAAGCGTCCCGCGCATCGTGCACACCGACATCAAGCTCGAATGGTTGCGCGCCGCTTACGAAGCCGGACTGCGTGAGATCGAGGTGGGCTCGTTCGTGCCCGCCCGGCTGCTGCCGCAACTGGCCGACACGGCCACCCTGGTCGATGCGGCACGTGCGCTGCCTGGTCTTGTCACTTCTGTGCTCGTGCCCAACCTGAAGGGGGCGCAGGCGGCGATCGATTCCCGGGCGGATCTGATGCTGCTGCCGCTTTCGGCCAGCCACGCGCACAGTCTGGCGAATCTGCGCAAGACGCCCGACGAGGTCGTTGTCGAGATCGGCTGCATTCGCGCGATGCGCGACTCCAGCGGCTCGCGATGCAAGCTCGAAGTGGGCATGAGCACGGCGTTCGGCTGCACCATGCAGGGTCGGGTCAGCGAGGACGAAGTGGTGCGCCTCGTTCGTACAGTGTTGGAGGCCGGCGCCGACCGGGTGGGCCTTGCCGACACCGTCGGCTATGCGGATCCCCTGCACGTGTCGCGGTTGTTCCACCGCTGCTTCGAGGTGGCTGGCGACAAGCTTGCCTGCGGCCACTTTCACGACACACGCGGCCTCGGGCTGGCGAACGTCTTCGCGGCATGGCAGGCGGGCGTGCGCCGCTTCGACGCCTGTGTCGGGGGCATCGGCGGCTGCCCGCACGCGCCAGGTGCGAGCGGCAATGTCGCGACCGAAGACGTGGCGTACCTCTTCGCAAGCATGGGCGTACCGACCGGCCTGGATTTCGATGCGCTGATCGCACTGCGCGAGCGCGTCGGGCAGTGGCTCGAAGGCGAACCGCTTCACGGCAACATCTGGCGCGCCGGGCTGCCGAAGACCATGATGAAGGAAATCCGATGAGCCAGCCGGTGACCCACGCTCCTCAACCGCTGCGAGGCGTGCGCGTCGTCGAGTTCACCCATATGGTGATGGGCCCGACCTGCGCCATGGTGCTCGCCGACATGGGCGCCGAGGTGATCAAGATCGAGCCGATCGAAGGAGAGGGCACCCGAACTCTGCTCGGTGCCGGCGCAGGCTTCTTTCCGATGTTCAACCGCAACAAGAAGAGCATCGGCATTGACCTGAAGAAGCCCGCGGGCGCCGAGGTGGCGCGACGCCTCGCATCGACTGCCGACATCGTGGTCGAGAACTTCAAGCTCGGCGTGCTGAAGAAGTTCGGCCTCGACTACGAGAGCCTCTCGAAGCTCAACGACCGGCTGATCTATGTCAGCCACAAGGGCTTCCTGCCGGGGCCGTACGAGCATCGCACGGCGCTCGATGAGGTCGTGCAGATGATGGGCGGCCTGGCCTACATGACCGGGCGACCGGGCGATCCGCTGCGTGCGGGCACGAGTGTCAACGACATCATGGGCGGGCTCTTCGGCGCGATTGGTGCGTTGGGAGCACTGGTTCAGCGAGGCATCACCGGCAAGGGCATGGAGGTGCAGTCGGCGCTGTACGAGAACAACGTGTTCCTCATGGGCCAGCACATGATGCAGTACGCGATGACCGGCAAGCACCCGGCCCCGATGCCCGCGCGCGACAACCCATGGGCCGTCTACGACGTGTTCACCGTCAAGGACGGCGAGCAGATTTTTCTATGCGCAGTGAGCGACGCGCAATGGCAGATCTTTTGTGATGTGCTCGGCTTCGATGACCTGAAGGCGGATCCGGCATTGAAGACCAATAACGATCGCGTGCGCGTGAGGCCGCAATTGCTGGCCACGTTACGCGAGCGGCTTGCGCCTCGCAGCGCCGCCGAACTGGCGGAGATCTTCGAGCGGGCAGGGTTGCCCTTTGCGCCGATCCGCAAGCCCGAAGACCTGTATGGCGATCCCCACCTGCTGGCCACTGGCGGCCTGGCGGACATCGAACTGCCCGACGGTGAACAGGCGGGCCGGAAGGTGAAGACCACGCTGTTACCGATCACGATGGATGGCGTGCGCCTCCCCGTGCGGATCGACCCGCCACGCTTCGGCGCGCATACGCAGGAATTGCTGGCCGGGCTG
>DASTGE010000753.1:0-3656 GCA_035719405.1 Burkholderiaceae bacterium | reverse complement strand
TCTGGAAGGCAATGCCATCGATCACTCCGATGATGTCGGCGATCCTCTTCGAGCTGGCATTGATCTCGTCCATTGTCGACACCACCTGGCTCACCACATCACCGCCCCGCGAGGCGACGTGGGACGCCGACGAGGCCAACTGATTCGCCTGCGCCGCAGCGTCCGCGCTGTTGCGCACGGTGCCCGTGAGTTGCTCTATCGAGCTCGCGGTTTGCTGCAAGCTCGACGCCGCGACCTCGGTACGCTGGCTCAGGTCCTGGTTGCCGCTGGCAACCTCGGCGCTCGACAGTTGAATGCTCTCTGCCGACTCCCGGATGCTGCCCACCAGCTCGCGCAGGCGGTCCTGCATCGATGCGATCGCCTGCAGCAGCCGTCCGATCTCGTCGCGCGAGGTCACCTCCACTGACGATGTCAGATCGCCCTCGGCAATGCGCTCCGCCACACGGATCGCGCGGTCGATCGGCTGCTTGACGCTCCTCGTGATGCGCCAGCCGAGCAAGGCGCCGCAGCCGGTTGCGAGCACGACGGCGACAGCCGCCATCGTCAGCGCACGCTGCCGACCTTCGATCGAGGCTGCATAAGCCTGGCGGCTGGCATCTTCCTCCACGGCGATCAGCTCGTCGACCTTGTTGCGCCACACGAGCTCACTGGGTCTCACCTTCGTCGTGAGGATCATCGCGGCCTCGATGTTGGCGCCGGTCCGGCCCTGCTTGGCCGCAAGCCTCAACAGGGGCAAGGTCTGACTGCCGACCTGGCTTAACTCCTCGAACAGCTTGCGCTCCTGCGCCGTGGCTCCCGACGCCTCCAGCTTCGACTGCAGCGCCTTCTCCGCCTGCAGGTAGGCTTGCTCGGCGAGGTTCATTCCCTTGGCCTCGGCGTCGATGTCCTTCATGTCGGTCATCAGCGCGATCGAGCGCACCCGCGATGCGAGCTGGTTGATCTGGTTGAGCATCTGCCAGGCCACGCCGGCCTTCGCGTTATTGACTTCGACGATCTGCCGAACCCGCTCGCCCATGTGATGGAATTCCAGCGCATTGAAGCCGGCGATGCCGATGAGCATGACCACCACGCTGGAGAAGCCGAGAGCCAGGCGGCGCCCGATGGACAGTTGGTTGAGGAACGAGCGTTTCATCGGGCCCTTCGCAGATGGTTCGATCACAGGTCGGCGTGCCGGCACCGCATGGCACTTCCTTCGATATCGGCCCGGATCCGCCCCGGTTTGAGGCATTTGTGCATTTGTCGCCCAAACTGCCAATACTCGTCTCAAACGCATCGCGCTGCAGACCGCCACGGAAGTGGCCGGCAGCACGCCGATGCGAGGAGCGAATCCCTGCCACAGCACGGCCCTTGGCCATCGTGCGATCCTGACGGGATGCGTTGGTCGTATGTCGCTCCCGGTCTGCTGGCTCTGCTGCTCGCTTATATCGGCATTCGACTGCTGCCCCTGCTTCCGGCGCCTGCGGCGGTGATCGGCATCGTCGTGCTCATCGCGCAGTTCGCGGTCATCGTCGCCGTGATGTCCCCCGGGCGAAGACGCCGCACTCATGGCGCCGCCCTCACCTGGGCTGGGCTCACCGCCCTCGGACTGTTCTCGAGCCTGTTCGTGCTGACATTGCTGCGCGATGTCGCATGGGTTCTGCTCGGACTTTGGAGCTGGGCCTTGAACGACCCGACGCCCTGGGCCCGGTTTGGGCGCGTCACGGCCTGGGGCGTGCCACTGCTCGCGATCGCAGCCAGCCTGCTCGGCTTCATTGGCGCGCGACGGGTGCCGCAAGTGCGCGAGGTCGAGGTGCCCATCGGGGACCTGCCGCGCTCGCTGCACGGCTTCTCGATCGTCCAGATCAGCGACCTGCACGTGGGACCGACGATCCGCGGTGGCTTCGTGAGGAAGGTGGTCGAACGCGCCAACTCGCTGCAACCCGATCTCACGGTCGTGACGGGCGACATGGTCGATGGCAGCGTGCCGGCCCTGGCCGAGCATACCGAGCCGCTGGGCCGGCTGCGCTCGCGGCACGGCGTGTTCGCTGTGACCGGCAACCACGAGTACTACTCCGGCGCGCACCCGTGGATTGCCGAATTCGAGCGGCTGGGCCTCGAGGTGCTGATGAACGAGCACCGGCTGCTGCGCCATGGAGACGCCTCACTGCTGCTGGCCGGTGTGCCGGACTTCAGCGCCCACCACTTCGATGAACGCCACCGCAGCGACCCGGTGCGTGCGGCGGAGGGCGCACCGGCCGAAGCGAGGCCGCGCGTGCTGCTCGCCCATCAGCCGAGGACCGCATTGATGGCCGAAGCGGCAGGCTTCGACCTGCAGCTGTCAGGTCACACGCACGGCGGGCAGTTCCTGCCGTGGAAGTGGTTCGTCCCGCTTCAGCAGCCCTATACGGCCGGCCTGCACCGGCTGGGAGGGCTGTGGGTCTACGTCAGCCGGGGAACGGGCTATTGGGGACCACCGAAACGGCTCGGGGCACCGTCGGAGATCACGCTGCTGCGGCTCGTGCCGGGTTGATGCGGCAGGGCACTTGCCCTGCACGATCCACTCGATCAAACCCCCGTGCGCTGCAGCCGTGCCGCCAGTGCCTGGGTCAGCGTCTCGGCGCTGTCAGCCAGGTGAGCACGTGTCTCGACGCCCAGGTCGCGCCGCTTCGCGGCCGCATTGATCCGGGCCAGCAGCGACTGCGCCTGCTGGCGCAGCAGGCTGCGGGCGTCACTGCGGCTCATGCTCGACGGCTGCAGCAGCAACGACGCCAGCCGATTCACATGATCGCGCTGAAGCTCGCGCCTGATCGATGGGATGTCGCCACGCTGCATGGCCAGTTCGCTCCAGACCTCGGTGTCCAGACGGGTATACAGCTCCGACACCCGGAACGTCTCGCCTGGCCGCGTCTTGGCCTCGCTGTCAACGATGCGGGAGATCACCGCGTCGCTCATCAGCGTCGCCAACAGCGCGCGCTGCAGGCCGAGCACCATGCCGTCGAGGGAAAAGTCGGTCTGCACCGGGCCGCCGTCGCCTTCGAAGATGGCGTCGGTGCGCTCCTGGAAGTCGGGCGCAAGCTTGCGCGCCAGCGATGGCGAAATGCGGAAGGCATCGGCCGCGAGGAGGTCGTGCGTCAGCAGTTCGAGCACCTCGCGCTGCTGCGCGGCAGGCACTGGCGTCAGGGGATCACGGCCCGTGCCGGGGAAGTCGCGCAGGGTACGCACTCCGCCGATCTGCCGGGCAAGGACGCTCGCCGCCCGGCTCACGTCGCGCAGCGCGAAGCTCACGGATCGCCGAAGGATCGAGTAGTCCTCCTCGGGCTTCAGCTCGCGGTTCTCCTGCCGGCGCAGCAGGTCGCGGGCGATCTCGATGCGCTTGCGGGCAAAGGCCAGCGGGTCGCGTCCGAGATCGAACTGCACGGCATCGGGGTCGACGCCCAGGAAGTTGTCCTCATCGGTGCCATACGCGAGTTCGGGCTCTCCGCTGCGCGCTGCGATCGTCGCGAGCTCGGCGTTCTCGCTTTCCGGAGGCAGCGGCTTGTAGGCGTATTCGATGGCCCAGTAGTCATACGGGCCAAGGGTGGCCTGGAACGGGGTGCCGCCTTTCTCGCCGGGGCGAGGCAGGTTGATCGGCGCGTACTCCATCACCGAGCCGGTGTTGCCGTGGGTGAGGGTGAACT
>DASTGE010000752.1:0-2198 GCA_035719405.1 Burkholderiaceae bacterium | reverse complement strand
GGAAGGTCCGCTGGGTAAGGGAACACACGTTCGGCGTCGAGTTCATCCGCTTACCGACGATGAGCCGTCACCGATTGGATCGAGTCATGTCTCAAGCGCCAGCCCTAGCCCGTCTTTCGCAACTGGAGGCTGCGTTTCGCGAAAAGAGCTGTAAATTTGAGGGCGGCGTTGTCTAGGTCTTCACCACAGCCGGACCCGTGCTGGGTGATTCTGAGGTGATTCGCGGCGGAGGTTGGGGCGGCAGGAGCAGCCCCAGTTGAGCGAGGATCAGCTGCTGGGACGGGTCCGGTTGGGTGTATCGGGACATCGTCAGCCACCGTCCGTCGGTCGTGGGGACCTGCACGTCGAGCATCTGGATGGCGTGCATCTGCTCGATCACTGAGCGCGGCGTCAGCCCCGGCGCGTGGGCCTTGAGCTGCTGTTTGAGCGTGACCAAAAGACAGTAGGACAGGAACGACACGAAAATATGCGCCTCAATGCGTGGATCAGTCCGATGGTAAATCGGCCGCAGACTGAGGTCCTGCTTGAGTTCCTTGAACGCCTGTTCGATCTCCGTGAGCTGGATATACAGGGTCCACAAGACGGCCGGATCGTGCCCCTGCAGGTTGGAGCGCAGCAGGTAGCGTCCCTCACGAGCCCGCACCTGCCGGACCCGCGCCTTGTTGAGGCGGAAGCGGAACGGGTCCGTCTGCACGTCGGCCAGCCGCCAGACCTGCCCGGCTTCCTTGCGTGCCGCGCCCAAGCGCATCAGCCACTCCTCAGGGCGCTGTGTCATCTGGGCGAGCTGCTGCAGCCGTTTCCAGAGCCGTTTGAGTTTACGTCGGCGCATGGCGCGTTCTTTGTTCGCGCGATCGGCGCTGCGTGCCAGCACGTAGAGTTCGCCCTCCTCCGTGTGCAGCTTGACCTGCACCTGCTCCTTCACGCGCTGCCAGGGCTGGCCGAGGAACGCCTGCTCCAGCCGGCTCAGCCGGCTCTTGGGCGTCCCCACCAAGTACAGCACGGGCGGGGTCCTGGCGCGCATGGCGGCCAGCACCGCGTCGGTCGGGATGCCGCGGTCCATGATCCAGATCCGCTCGGCCTGCCCGTACTGCTGCTCGATCCGTCGCAGGAAGTCCGGCAACGTCGTGGGCTCCGCCGTGTTGCCTTTCAGTACGTCATAGGCCAGCGGCAAGCCCTCCGGCGTGACGATCAGCGCGATGACCACCTGCACGCAGTCGGGGCGCTTGTCACGGCTGTAGCCGTGGCGCCGCAAGGCCTCCTCCCCCGCGGGTGGATCGCACTCAAAATACGTACTGGTCAGATCGTAGAGCAGCACCTCGAACGTCGCGCCGAACAGATCGGCCCATTGCTCCTTCAGGTGGCTGCACAGCGCAGCTTTGTGGGCCACGATCTTGTCCAGGCAGCGGTACAGTGTGTCCTTGGCCGCCACCCCGAAGTCCGCACCCAGCAGGTCCGCCATGGCGCTGCGCTCGAACCACACCCGGTGCAGCCGCCACTCACTGCCCGGCTCGATCAGCCGATAGGCCGCGAGCGTCTTGAGCACCTGGAGCCACGAGGTGCCTTCACGCGAGGGGGGCAGCCGGGGCGACCAGAACGCGTCCAGCCGCAGCCGATCCCACAACGTCAGCGCCAGCCAGCAGGCGCCCCACTGTCGGGGGCGATGCAACGCCAGCTTCGCCATCTGCACCTGAACGGCGGGCACGTCCGGTGGCGGCGTGCGGTCTGCAGGAAACAGCGCCAACTGGGTCGACCGATGCTCGGCGGTTGCCGCAATCGTCCGGCACCATCCGGCCTGCTGCGAGTCATTGAGTTCGCCCAGGTACAAGAGCGTCTTCTGCACCGTGCAGCCGCCGCGCACGCGCCGGTTCTCGACGACGCTCCAGTACCGGTGCTCTTTGCCGTCCTTCTTTCGCCGGGTCGCCCGCAAGAACATGCGGCGCATTGTCGCTGGTGCCCAGGCAACGCGCAAGGGGGTCGGTCTTCACCGCAGCGCCTTTGCCACCCCGTCGTCCCCAATGACGGCGGAATCCGGCGGATTCAATGGCGAAACTATCTTTTTCGTGGTCCAGTTGCGAAAGACGGGCTAAGGCCGGTCGACGAGCGGTAGTGACGTGGTTGAGTCTAGATGGGGGTGAAGCGGTGTTCTAAGGGATTGCGGAACCGACCAGTGCGTACGGTATGGGCTTCACGCCGAAGAT
>DASTGE010000751.1:0-3692 GCA_035719405.1 Burkholderiaceae bacterium | reverse complement strand
GCAGCGGCGCGAGATCTGCAAGCGAAGGTGCGTCCACATCCACCTTCCATTGCGGAGTGCGGCTGGCCACGCCGGCCTGTCCATCAATCTGTACTCGGTTGCTGCCTGCATGCATGTCGGCCGACACCGCGAGCGCCTGCTCGCTGGCCTTCATGCGGGCCATACCTCGTAGTGGTACGGCCGCGAAGCGGCTGTCGTTCAGGGTGAGGGATGCGTCGCCGCGCAAGGCAGCCAGCACATTGTCGTAGGGAGGTGCGGGTAATGCGAGGTCGGCACCCCAACGGCCGTTGAGCGAGTTGTTGCGCGTCGGGCCCGCCAGCGCGGCCCACCAATCTGCGGGATTGAAGTGCTCCAACGCGCCCTGCGCCTGGAAGCGCAATGCGCCGTCCGCCGCGCGTCGGGTCTTGCCCGATGCGCTGGCGCGCGCCAAGCCTTTGTGCGCCACCATCTCGCGAATGTCCAATGCCATGCTGCCATCGCGTGGCAATGCGAATGCAATGTCGATCGTGGCGCCGAGGGACTCTGTTGCGCTCTCGTTCAAACGACCATCGAGCGCCGCTCGAAGCTCGCCAGACAGGCCGGCCGCGGCCGGCCTCGATGCATTGGATGCATTGGATGCATTCGATGCAATGGCGGCTGGCGCGGGTGCGCTGGCCGGGGATGTGGGGCCGGCTGAAGGCGGCGACAGGCCGCGCAAGGTCAGCGTCAACGGTCCGCCGAGCAGCATTGATGCGGCATGTGTGTCGAGTCGTGCAGGTCTCAAGCCGTCCAGCCGCGCTTCGATCGTCATCGTGTCGCGCTGCCAGCGTCCATTGCCGCTCACCCTTCCCGCAGGTTGCCCGCTGCCGAGTTCGACTTCGAAGGTGTCGAATGTCAGCACGTCGAATTGGCCGGGGTTGGCCTGCAGCGCCGCGCGCACCTGTCGCAGTGGGAGGCGTCCTGCGTCCCAGGTGCCGGCAAGCGCATTGTGCAGGTCGACTTCCAGTCGAAGCGGCCGCGCGACGGTGTGTTCATCAAGCACCGCCCGACCCGTGAGCCGCGTGGCGGGCAGCGCGGCCGACAGGGCGGAGAGGTCGAGGTCCTGTGTCTGTGCGGACAGTGCTGCGATCGGCCAGGGTTCGAAGGGCGTCATCGTGGCCTGCAATGTCGCGCTCGCACCGGCATGAAGTTCGGTCCTTCCTGCGGTTTCCCTCATGGGCGCCTGAATCTGCAGCGTCGCGTCCGCCACGAGGCGTCGCACCACACCGGAGAGCGTGGCATGAGCGCTCCCCATTTGAGCCGCGTCAGGCTGTGTCCGGACATCGAGCCGCGCCTCGACAGGCATTGGGCCATCGGTGCCCACTGACCCGCTGCCCTCGACCGCAAGCCCGTCCCGTCGCGCTGCAATGCGGGTGACGCGATGGACTGCGCCGTTGTCTGCGCCCAGGTGCATCCCGGCCTGCAAATTGGTAATTGGCACTTGAGTGCCGATCTGCAGGGCATCGACCCGCAGGCCGCGTACCAGAATCTCCAACGGCAGGCGCAGCGTCGCCGGCGGCTGTGGCGAAGAGGTGTCGGCCTTCGGCGGCGGCGGGATCGCTGTCACCCTCGCGGCGTGCGGCTCGTCGACGTGCAGACCCACCCAGGCGCCGGAATAGGGACGCCACTGCCACCGTGCGTCCCGCCAGGAGAGGTCTTCAATCAGGATGCGCCAGCCGCTGGCGCTGTATTGCAGACGATCGGCGCGAAACGGTCCGCCCGTCGGCATGCCTTGCTGGCCTTCGAGGGTCAGTCCAGGGACGTGTCGCAGTGCCCACCGCAAGCCGGCTTCGTGGTGCCAGATCCACCAGGAGACGCCGCCGACGCCGATCGCAACAAGCGCGAGCAGTGCGAGCACCGCAGCTGCCCATCGCCTTGTCGGTCGATGAGGAGCATCTTTCGGCGACGGTGCCGCGGCGCTCATGGTTGAAACTCCACGCCCACAGTGAGGTGCAGGCGAAAGCTGTGAACCTCCTCGCCCCATGCGACGTCGAGCTTCACCGGCCCGACAGGGCTGCGATAGCGCAGGCCGACGCCGATTCCCAAGGCGGGATTCAAATCGGACCAGCGCATTGCGGCCCGGCCCAGATCAATGAATGTCGCGCCAAGCAATTGCGGATATCGCTCGAGAAGCGGATGCCCGATCTCCGCGCTGGCGGTGAACAGCACCTTGCCGCTGGTCTCCACGCCGTTGATCACGGGTGTGAGTGAGCGATAGGCATAGCCGCGCACCGAGCCCTCGCCGCCGGCACGAAAGCGCAGGGCTTCCGGCACGAGGACCTGATCACGCGCGAAGACCTGGCCGAGTTCGAGACGGCCCTGCGACAGCCACTTGCCGAATGGCCGGTATGCATTGACCTGCCCATAAAGACGCATGAACGGTCCGCTGCTGCCCGGCTTCGAACTCGCCTCGCCGACGCCGGCTTGCCCTGTCCATACGACGCCGCGGGTAGGCAGCACGAGGCTGTCGACGTTGCGCCAGATCCCGTGGTAGTGCAACGCCAGCGAGCTGGCTCGCTCCGTGGCCAGCCTGCTGTGCCTGACCGAACGTTGCGTCTCCACGAACGCGAGCCGGCTCACACGGTTGCTCTCCTGCGCGCGCCCCAGGCGCAGGCTTCCCGACACCACTGTGTCTGTGGCCGAGATCACGCGATCTGCGGAGCCGCCTATCAGGTTGCGGTGCAATCCGGGCAGGGTCTGCGTGCTCAGCTCGCCATCCCAGCGCTGTTCGCGCTGTGCCACATCGACCTTGTTGCGAGCGATCCAGGCACGGCCGAACGGTCGACGGTGCGTATGCTCCAGCGTCGCGTGCGCGCCCACGTTCGCGCTGACGCCCAGGCCGATCGTCACGTCCTGCAGTCGTCGCTCGCCGAGCCGCACGAGCACGGGCGTCGCGTTCGGATCCGAGGGGTTGGGCGCGAGCGTGACACTGGCACGATCGAACAGGTCGGACTTCTGCAGCCGCTCCTGGAAGTCCAGCAGCAGTTCTTCGGTGGCCGGCAAGCCCGGGCCGAAGCTGGCGATGTTTCTCACCGTCTGTTCGTCCTGCCTGCGCAGCCCTTCGATTTGAAGCGGTCCCGTCCGGAATAGCGGTCCGCTGCGCAGGGTCGCCGACAGGTCCGCGCGCTGCGTCGCCGCGTCGACAACCGCCTGCGTCGAGGCCCATTGCGCGTCGACATAGCCCTGAGCGCGCAGGCGCGCAAGCGAGCCGGTCTTGGCTTGCCCCCAGTCTTCGTCGCGGAACGGCGCTCCGGGCTTCAGCGGCCATTCACCGCGAAGCGTCTTCTGCGCGCGCAGCGCCTGGCGCTCGCCTCGTTCGGCATCGCCCAGCAGCGGGCCTTCGATGTCGATGCGCACATCGCGAACGAGGGTGCGGGGCCCTGCATCCACCGAGACGCGCACATGCGGCGGATCCCCGGCGAGCAGATCGGCCTGCACCTGCGCATTGAAGTAGCCATCGGTTGCAAGCAGCGCCCGCACCTGATCGGGGGCTGCCGCCACAAGGCGTTCGAGTTCGCCTTCGGGCAATGGCTCGCCGCCGGCCAGCCGGTTGACCTGCCAGAGCGCAAGATGGCGACGCAGTAGCGTGGCCAGTGGCCCCGGCGCCTCGACATCGAGTTGCAGTACCGGGGCGGGCGCTGGCACCTTGTCAGCATTGCGGCGGGCGTCCGACG
>DASTGE010000750.1:0-3255 GCA_035719405.1 Burkholderiaceae bacterium | reverse complement strand
AAGCGGTCGTTCAAACGTCCGCGACCACACAGCCACCGCCCCCGCCCGTCAACGGCCGCCCCTTCAACCCTGTCGTGACGCTCAACGGCTGGTCCTTGCCTTGGCGAATGAACAACGGCGTCAAGGAGTTCCATCTCGTCGCCGAGCCGGTCGTGCGTGAGCTTGCGCCGGGCATGAAGGCCAACCTCTGGGGCTACAACGGCACCAGTCCCGGCCCCACCATCGAGGCGGTCGAGGGCGATCGGGTGCGCATCTTCGTGACCAACAAGCTGCCGGAGCCCACCAGCGTTCACTGGCATGGCATCCTGCTGCCCTCAGGCATGGACGGGGTCACGGGATTGACGCAGCCGCCCATCATGCCGGGCAAGACTTTCGTCTACGAGTTCACGCTGCTGCGCCCCGGCACGCACAAGTACCACCCGCACGCCGATGAAATGGTCCAGGTCGCAATGGGCATGGGCGGCCTGTTCATCATTCATCCAAAGGACCCCAGGCCTTTTGCGGTGGACCGCGACTTTGCGTTCCTCATGAATGTCTTCGACATCGAACCGGGCAGTGCGACCCCGAAGGTCAACACGATGCTCGACTTCAACCTTTGGGCCTGGAACAGTCGCGTTTTTCCGGGCATCGACCCGATCGTGGCCAGAACGGGCGACCGTGTCCGTATCCGCATGGGCAACCTCACGATGACAAGCCATCCCATCCACATGCACGGACCTCACTTCCAGGTGACCGGCACGGACGGTGGCAGGGTGCCGCCGACTGCCCGATGGCCCGAGGTGACCATCGACATTCCGGTGGGCGCCATGCGCGACATCGAGTTCGACGCGCTGGCCGGCGACTGGGCCCTTCACTGCCACAAGAGCCATCACACAATGAATGCGATGGGTCATTCCGTGCCCACCATGATTGGCGTCGATCAGCGCGGCGTCGCCGAAAAGGTGACCAGGCTCGTGCCGGACTACATGGCCATGGGCGAGACCGGCATGCACAGCATGGCCGAGATGGCCATGCCGATGCCCGACAACACGCTCCCCATGGCAACCGGCACAGGTCCGTTCGGCCCCGTCTCGATGGGCGGCATGTTCACCGTCATCAAGGTGAGGGACAACGTGGCGCGCGGCGACTTCAGGGATCCGGGTTGGTACAAGCATCCGGCTGGAGCGCTGGCGTATGAGTACCAAGGCCCGGTAACTGAAGCCGTTCGCGGCCAGCCTGCAGAGCCGGATTCCACGACGATGAACGCCCGCAAGCCTGTCGGGCACGGCGGGCACTGAAGTCGGTTGCGGCACGTCCCGCCAGCAAGTCGCCCGGCTCGTGGAGCCGCCGCGCACCCGGCGTTTTGCGAGGGCACTGCCGCTGGCACAAGCGCGAAGCGGCTTTGGCGGGTCAGCGCGAGCGGCCCCAGCCGCTTTGCTCGTCGGTCAAGCGCTGGATGATCTGCTCGAGCAACGCCGTATCGCTGGCACTCAGGGACATGAAGCGGCAACCCAGGTGCAGCTGTGCGCCAAGCAGTTTGGACTGGAAGCGGCGTGCGAGGCGGATCTCGAGGTCGACGACGAACCAGTGGTCGGCGCCGAGCTGCAGCCGCACCTGCGATAACTTGCGCCCGGAGCAAAACATCGAGGCCATCTGCGGCGATGCGCGCAGGCCGATGCCACCGATCGACAAATCGCACACCGGCAGCTCGATGGCCTGCCCCATCAAAGTGAAAGCTGCGGCGTAAGGGCGTCCGACGGGCGCTTCCAGTCGCAGATGCTGGCGCCGCTGAAAGCGGTACATCGCGACCGGCCAGTGAGCCCACCAACTGCGATCGGCGCTGAGAGGCGTGTCGCATGGTGCGAGGTCGAACCGGATCGACGCGAGACCCACTGCGGCACGGCAAGTCCATACCGGCGCGCTTTGCGGGGCGGGGGCCGAAGCGCTGCGGTATTGCAGCCGCACGCGATCGTGCGTCGGTGCGATCTCGCAAAGATGCGCGGGCCAGCTCCGGTTGCCGCGGTCATGTACCGAGATCAGCGCTCGCGTGACCCGCAGGTCCTCGATCAGACGCAGCGTTTCCGTTTGGTCGTGGACACGAAACGGCTCGACATCGTCGACCTCGCCGGGGAAGGCAGCGGATGCAGTTTGGGGTGCAGAAGCCATCACTTCTTGCTTAGGCGACCCGATCGTGGTGCTGCTGAAGTGAACAAATTGGCGGCCGGGCTCATTCCAATCTTGGCGGATCGATTCGCTCGATTTGTGGTGGGGCGCGCTTAAGTGTCCAAACGCTTGTGCCGCCTTGTGTGGCTAAGGGCATCGCGATTGGTGCCCCGAACTCGATCCGAAACGCATGAAGGAGCATCGATCATGTTGAGCTTGCACACCAACGCCTCTTCGCTGTCCACCCTGGCCGCCCTGGGTCGCACGCAAAGCGAACTCACCACCTCCCAGACCCGGCTCGGTTCGGGCTTTCGCGTCAACTCCGCGATGGACGACGCAGCCGGGGTGCAGATCGCGACGCGCCTCGATGCGCAATCGCGTGGCCAGGCCGTGGCGATGCGTAATGCCCAGAACGGCATTTCAATGATGCAGACCGCCGAAGGTGCATTCGGCGAAGTGACCAACATCCTGCAGCGTATGAAGGACCTGGCGACGCAGTCGGCCGACGGCACGTCCAACCAGAAGGACCGTGACTCGATGCAGCTGGAATACGACGCCCTCGGCCAGGAGCTGCACAACATCTCCTATAACACCTCGTTCGGCGGCAACAAGCTGCTGCAAGGCGGCACGCTGGCCTCAGCCGTCACCTACCAGATCGGCGCCGGCAGCGCCGAGACGATGACCGTGGATCTCAGCGCCGACATGACCACGGCCGACGGTGCGGCCGCTGGGGGCTTGGGCAAGGTGAGCGCGCAATACACCGCGCAGACTGCGCTGGGCACCGGCACCGAGGTTGCGAGCCAGGGCAGCGCCAACGCGATCATCGACGACATCAACTCCGCACTGGACACCGTCGGCAAGATCCGCGCCCAGCTCGGTGCGGCGTCGAACCGCCTCGACCACGTGTTCAACAACCTGTCGAACATGAGCACCAACACCACGCAGGCCCGCGGCCGCATCATGGACGTCGACTACGCGAGCGAGTCGGCGAACATGACCTCCAAGCAGATGCTGCTGCAGGCCAGCACCGCGATGCTCAAGCAAAGCGGCAGCATGTCGCAGCTGACGCTGTCGCTGCTGCAGTAACCCAGCGACAGGTCGGGGAAGCGGGGC
>DASTGE010000749.1:0-7410 GCA_035719405.1 Burkholderiaceae bacterium | reverse complement strand
ATCGGTGGCATCGCGGCCCGTCAAGCCGGAAATGGCGGAACCGGCCATTGGGCCGCGCATCCCCGTGCTCGTGGAGATACCGCTGGATCAGGCGCGTACGGCATTCCGCGAGGAGGTGGCGCAGGAGTGCGATCTGACTGGGGACATGGTCGCGTGGTCATCGCGCCTGGCCGAGGACGCCGGGCTGATCGTGCATCACCGCATGGTCTACGATCCGGCCAACGACAACGAGTTTCCGCTGCGTGATCCTGAAGACGCGCTGCACCGGGTTGACCGCCGATATGCCGGTGAAGATGGCAAGTGCCATCCGAATGTGAAGTTGAAGGCGATCAGGATGTCCAGGGTCGGCCTCGACTTCCTGAAAGCACTGCCCGCCCGCGACCCGCGCGTGAGGATGAGTGATGAAGAGGTGGGGGTGGTCATCGGGAAGCTTGTTGCCGATGCACGCGACGAGTTCGAGCGGCTTATCGAGGGGCGGGCGGCGAGCAGGCCGCGTTGCCATGCCCGTCGATTGGAAGCTGCGGATCTTGCCGACCATGAGGGCGCACCGAAGGCGCAATTCGGTGTGTTCGTCCGGCGTCCGGCTGATCCGGCGCTGTACCCGACGTTGAGTAATGGACGCATTCTCGGCTTCTATATGGGTGCCCTATTGCGCAGCGAGGAAGAGCGCCAGCGAGCATGGGAGCGGCATCCTGGGGGCGAACAATACTCGATCGACGCGGATCGGGCGAGTCGCCGACGGGGTTTCGGGTGGAGCAAGGGAACAAGGAGAACTCGGGTGACCTTTGCCGGGCTGGGCGCGGCCAACAGCGTTGTCTTTGCCAACACGGCGCTGCGTGCCCCAGATCCGGCCGATCCGATTCCCGCTTACGATCGCTCCCGGCTGAATGCGATTTACCTGCCATTCGATTTGCAGCTGACCGACAAGAGCGGACGCATGCAAAGCGAAGTGGCGGTCGCGCTGTTGGCGCTGGACAACCTGTTCCCCGAAGGGGACGGTCGGCAGGAGCTTCAGGTCTACGCCGATTATGGCGATGCGTACCTCGTCAACTTCACGCAGCAGGGGCTTGCGTCCGAAGTCGAAGAAGTCAAGGAAGAGGCTGGGGTTGAAGTTGGAGCGATTGTGTCCAATCCCGGCGCAAGTGGCTCCGCGGAAGACGGGAGCGCGGACGAGTCATCGCGCTCGTGCCCGCCTTCGGTGTGACCCGGTCAGAGCAATCAGTATCAGGGAGGCGCTGAACAATTCCCTCGCGGGTGTGTTTTGCGCCTTGCATCCCATCCCAAATCGAGGCGCGCGCCCATCGTGTGTCTGCAGACGTGGCGACAAGGGAAGACTGATTGAGATCGTCCGGCAGCGGGTGCGTCGAGCCCTTCAAACGCAGGGGCAGCGAAGAGTCCCGGCTGCATTGAAAAAACGCGGTGGGCGATGGTGCTGGGCGCCAAGGTCTCGATGTCCACCATCGAGAAGACGATGCCGTAGGACCGCTCCAACGGGCTCACCCTTGCGTACTTGATGTCAGTTTGCACGTACAACTCCGGGTGCGTTTGCATGAATTCGAAAACAACCGGTGCGAGGTGGTGTGCCGCAAACTCGTACGGGGGGTCCGAAGAGCAATGGAACAGCCAACCGACATAGGCCGCCAGCGTCACCAGTGCCGGTCGGTGCCCTCCATGCGCGCGTCGCTCTCCGAGAAGCAATGGCGGTCGTCCGCCTCACTGGAGATGTCGGCCAGCAGCTCGTGCATCTGCTTGTCGAGGTCGTCGTCGCTGATGTACGGCACCGTCAGCACGTACTCGCCATTGGGGAGCCGCTCGGCCTAGTACTCTTCCAGGCAGTAGCGCTCGATGTCTTCCTGCGCGCGCTTCTTGCCGCGCACGAACTTGCTGTTGTTCTCGATCCGCAACCTGAGCCGAATCGTGGCGACCTTCGGCGGATCGCCTTCATCGCCCTCGGCCGTTGACGGACTTGATCGCGGCTGTGCCGATTTCGCGTAGGGGCCAATCTCGACGCCACGATGCCGAAGGTAGCTGTACAGCGTGCTCTTGGACACATGCAGCTTCTGCGCGATGGCGGCGACCGACAGCTTGCGCTCACGGTACAGGGTCTGGGCCGCCATCGCCGTCGCCTCGGCCTGCTGCGACAAGCCCTTGGGTCGTCCACCCACCCGGCCACGTGCCCGTGCGGCCGTCAGTCCGGCCCGGGTACGCTCACGGATCAGCTCACGTTCGAACTCGGCCAGCGAGGCGAACAGGTTGAACACGAGTCGTCCCTGTGCGCTGGTGGTGTCGATGGGGTCGTTCAGGCTGAGCAGACCGACCTTACGTTCCATCAGGTTACCGACCAGATCGACCAAGTGCTTGAGCGAGCGACCCATGCGGTCGAGCTTCCAGATCACCAGCACGTCGCCGGCTCGCAACTGCCCCAGCAGCTCGTCAAGCGCCGGGCGCGCAGTCTTCGCACCGCTGGCCACGTCCTGATAATGCGCTCGTAGCCGGCCGTCTTCAGGGCATCGACCTGCAAGGCAAGGTTTTGGTCGCCCGTGGACACGCGCGCGTAGCGGATCTTCACCCCAATATTCCACTTTACTCGATGAGTTCAAACAACATCGAACTTTGATTATCAGAACCAATATTATGAACCTACTGCTCGCCCCAGCCGAAGGTCCACCCATGCGTCGCAAAAGTTTGCAATAACGATCGTTTTATAGAACCGTTGCAGTAATCGGCTCACATCGTGTGTAAACACCCATATGCACAAACACTGATTGGAGATCATCGTGAACACTGTTCGCTGGAACATTGCCGTGTCGCCCGACGTGGATCAGTCCGTACGCATGTTCATCGCCGCACAGGGCGGTGGCCGCAAGGGCGACCTGTCGCGCTTCATTGAGGAAGCCGTGCGTGCCTACCTCCTGGAGCGCGCCGTCGATCAGGCCAAGACCGTTGCGGCAGGCATGGGCGAGGCCGAACTGAACGACCTCATCGATGAAGCAGTGCAGTGGGCACGTGAGCACTAATGCGTGTCATTCTGGACACCAATGTGCTGCTTGGCGCACTGATTTCGCCGCATGCCCCACCGGACATGATCTATCGCGCCTGGCGCGCGGCTCGCTTCGATCTGGAGACCTCGGCGGTGCAACTCGACGAACTGCGGCGCGTGAATCGCTATCCGAAGCTTAAGACCATCCTGCCCGCGCACCGCATCGGCACGATGGTCAACAACATGCAGCGCGCCATCGTGTTGGATGCGCTGCCGCCGCTGCCGGAGGGCATCGAAGCCGCCGATCCGAACGACACGTTTGCTGGCAATGGCTTTGGCAGGTGAGTCCGACTACTTGGTAACCGGCGACCGTTGCGCCGGGCTGCTGCAACGCGGCAGCATCGGCCGCACACGCATCGTCACGCCGGCCACCTTCTGCGCCGAGGCGCTGTGACGCCATGCCGGTCAGCCTCCTGTCCACCACGCAACGGGAACGCTACGGCCGCTATCCAGAGGGGCCCTTTCCAGTGAGGAGCTGGCGCGCTACTTCCACCTCGATGACGATGACCGCGTGTGGATCGCCACCAAGCGCCGCGACAGCACCCACGCCTGGGCTACGCACTGCAACTGACGACGGTGCGCTTTCTCGGCACCTTCCTGGAAGACCCGGCCGCCGTGCCAGGCACGGTGCTGCATACGCTGTCATCGCGGCTTGGCATCGTGGATGCAGCTTGCGTGCTGGCCTACCGTGAGAGCGAGCAGCGCTGGCGGCACACGACCGAGATTCGCGCCCGCTACGGCTATCGCGAGTTCGCCGACGGTGGTGTGCAGTTCCGCCTCGGCCGCTGGCTATGCGCCCTGTGCTGGACCGGCACCGACCGCCCGCAGATTCCCGATCGTGACTTGTTGGAGGTGGCCTTCGATGCTTGGTCGCTCGTGGGTCAACTTCTTTCCGAGGCGGTGATTGCTCTCGGAGGCGATCCGCTTGATCTCACGATGCCGTGCCGGCACGTGCCCGTTCGCATCAAGCGCTACAGCCAACACGAGTTCTTCTTGAGTGTCGATGGCATCGATCTCGACCAGGAAGAGCGCAAATGGCAGGAAGAAAAAGCCCGGCGAACCACCGCTGCTGGCGACTCCGAGTAGCCGCAACCGAGTTTAGGCACCTGTGCGCTGGACCCTATGTCGGTTGGCTGTTCCATTGCTCCCTGGACCCCTGCGGCGGCGCAAGACAGCCGTGCAAGACTTGAGGAAAATGGCACACTGAACGGATTCGGTTGCGGCGTGCGTCCGCGCTCATGATCTGCATCAAGCAACGGATGGTGGGCCTGCGTAAGGATTGGTAATGGACCTCCCGCGCAGGCCTCTGGCGACCACGCTGTTCGCTCTGGCCATGACGTTCCTGCTTCTCGCATTGAGCTCGATCGCGCTCACGCTGTGGATGACGTGGCAGATCGAAGGCGGCGCGGCAGCCGTCAACGAATCCGGGCGCATGCGCATGCAGAGCTATCGATTTGCCTGGCGGGCTTCGGGCGGAATGGCCGCATCGGAGCGGGAAGCGGCAGTCGCGGCGCTTGATTCCAGCCTCGAGAAATTGCGCCGTGGCGATACCTGTGCGCCGCTGTTCGTGCCCTGGAATGCCGAAACCCGCGAGCGCTTTGCGGACGTCAGCCGGCAGTGGGAACGTCTGCGCGATGCATGGCTGCTCACAGGCTCCGAGGGTGGTGGGAACGGGCAGGTAGATGAGTTCGTTGCGTGCATGGACTCCCTGATTTCCGCCATTGAGCAGCAGATCGCTAGTCAGGTTGCGATGCTGCGGGGCTTCGCGTTCGCCCTCGTGCTGCTTGCGGTCGCGAGCACGGCGGTGTTCCTCTATGCAGGCCGTCTCTTTGTACTTGAGCCCGTGCAGCGACTGAAGGCCGCGCTGGCAAGAGTGAGCGAGCGCGACTTTTCGGTACGACTTGAAGCTCGGACGCACGACGAGTTCGGGGAGCTTGCGCCAAAGACTGCTACGTACCGCTGGCCGATGATGTGCTGCAACTGCTGCGACCTTTGCAATGTGCGCAAGCATGCGCATGCGAGGCGCGTCGTGATTCACGTTCAGCGGGGGCCGCCGTGGTGCTTCGAGGTTCGCGACGACGGATGCGGCTTTTATTCAGAGGATGCTTCGAGTGACGAGACGCACTTTGGACTGCTCATCATGCGCGAGCGCGCCGCGCGAATCGGGGGTCATCTCGACATCGCATCAACGCCAGGAAAGGGGGCGAATGTGATGTTCACGGTCAATCCCATGCCCGCCGATGCGGTCGGCGTCCTTTCCTCCCTTGCGACCCTCGGCCTGTGAGCGCCAGCGTTGTATGCGTTGCAGACAGCGGATGCGGCGGCGGGGTGGCGCAAAGGGCAGCGTGTAGCAAGTAGCAAGGCCGGGAACCCGCTCGGGAGCTCGGGCTTCTTCCGTCGAACACCAATGACCTCCTCGCAGTTCGTCCCTCGCCTCGTCAACGACGTCTTTGGCGACCCCGGCCTTTTCGTCGATCTGCGCGACCAGCGGCGAGCGCTTCTGTTCGATCTTGGCGACATTTCGAGCATGAGGCCCGGCGAACTGTTGCGACTGTCGGACGTATTTGTCAGCCACACCCATATGGACCACTTCGCCGGATTCGACCGCCTGCTCGCGGTGGTGCTGGGTCGAAAGACGGGCCTGTCAATCTATGGTGGCCCGGAATTTGTCGCGCAGGTCGAGCACAAGCTTCGTGCCTACACATGGAACGTGGTGCATCGATATGAGGTCGAACTGGTGCTGCGCGTCGTCGAGGTCAACCCGGACGGGGAGGGCCGTCGCTGCGACTTCCGCAGCCATACGGGCTTTGCCCGGGAGCACGACGAACGCTTCCAGTGGGCCAGCGATGTGCTCGTGGACGAGCCCTTGTTTCGCGTTCGCCCCCGCTTCGTCGACCATGAGATGCCGTGCCTTGCGTTCGCATTGGAGGAGAAGGCGAGGCTGCGCGTGGTGCCAGAGCGACTGGCCGAGTTGGGTGTGACGACCGGATCCTGGCTGCGCGAGTTGAAGGCCGCCGTGCTGGAAGGCGCGCCGGGCGACACGATGCTCGATCTGAAATGGCGCGACCGTGAGGGCGAGCACACGATGGGCCGCAGTGTGGAGGAACTGAAGAAGCTGGTTCTGGACGTCGTCCCGGGTCGCCGCATCGGCTACGTGACCGACCTGCGCTATACAGAAGCGAACGTCCGGGCATTGGAGGAACTGTTGTGCGATGTCGACCAGTTGTTCATTGAGAGTGTCTTTCTGGAGGAGGACAAGGCGCATGCGGAACGTAAGAACCACCTGACCGCAAGGCAGGCAGGCGACATCGCGCGACGTGTAAGAGCAAAGGAAATCACGCCGTTTCACCACTCGCCTCGATATGAGGGGCGGGCGGAGGATCTGGCCCACGAGGCGAGGGCCGCGTGGTGCGGTATTTCCTGCTCGTGAATTGGCAGGTGAGATTGAGCATATATTTCAATGCGAATTCATAACCGGATGCCTGCGAGCCTCTCAGCTTAACGGCAGCCTCAACCCGTTCACTCGCCGCCGAGGGTTGCAAGCAGCAGCGCCTGGGTGAGGTAGGCTGGATCGAGGCCTGGAGGGCGCGCCTTCTGCAATGGGTGGTCCACGCGTGCGATGCCGCGAAACACCGGAACGCCAGCTTCCCGCTGCAATCGCTCCGCCGCGTCCGGTGGCATTTCGTCACATTCGACTGCGTCGTAGAGGCGCCCGAGCAGGCGGGCGGTCTGGCGTCCGTCACCGTTTTGCCGCAGCAGTGCGGGGTCGGAGGGCAGGCGGGCGACGCGGGCGCCCAACTGCGTCGCGGCCTTCTCGAAGAGTGCCGCGGCCTGGCAAGACGGGTCGTCGCACAGCAACGCGATGTTCCTGCCGCGCAGCGAAGGCTTCACGCTGCCGGCCTCGTCTGAACGGCGCAGGGCTTCGGCGGAGCTGAACAACGCCTGGGCTTGAGCATCGGCAAGTGGCTCGGAGGACAGCAGGCGCAGATGGAGCAGGGGGTTCATCGTGGCAATGGCGGAATATCGCAAGCGTATGGCGATGACAGAGCGCCGCTTTGTCAT
This sequence comes from Burkholderiaceae bacterium, assembly GCA_035719405.1. Lineage (GTDB taxonomy): Bacteria > Pseudomonadota > Gammaproteobacteria > Burkholderiales > Burkholderiaceae_C > CAMLIZ01. Next base: position 308 of record DASTGE010000749.1, on the reverse strand, counting down.
GCATCAAGTCGAGTCGCTGCAATTCGTGCTGTTGCACACTCGATACCGAAGGTTCACGCAACGTTACCGAGCGACATGGCGCGTTGTCACGCGGTTGACTGCCGTTGCCGACACTGCATTCCGTCGAAACGCCATTCACCCACTGAGATCGCCGCCATGCTTGCCACCTCGCCCGTCACCGCCGTCTCCGCCCGCCCTCCCGTCTCATCGTTTTCGGCCCTCGCGCCCATTGCCGAGCCGCGCGACGACAGCCGGCGTATTTCCGAGACGCTGAAGCTGCAGTCGGAGCGCCTGCCCCTCCAGCGCCG
>DASTGE010000748.1:0-5561 GCA_035719405.1 Burkholderiaceae bacterium | reverse complement strand
TTCGCGGTGACGTTGCGGACCTTGTCGCTGTACGGACGAGCATGGCGCATACGGTCCTGCGCCTTGCGCATCTTCGACGCCGCCACCATCTCCATGGCCTTGGTGATCTTTTTCGTGTTCTCGACCGACTTGATCTTGGTTCGAATTTCCTTGCCGACCGCCATTTCAATGACTCCTTAGCTTGCCCACTCACCTGATCGGCCTGACGGACACCGCGCATCCATCGTCGACCCGCCCGCCCGGGCCACCCCGCGACGGGAGGCGGGCGAAGGCGGATCGGGTGCAGGCCAAGTTTCGGGGCGGACCGTATCGTTCAGGCGAACGACTTCTTGAACGACGTGATCGCTTCCGTCAGGGCGGCTTCGGCGTCCTTATCCAAGGCCTTGTCGGTCTCCAGCTTCTGCAGCAATGCGGCATGGCTCGTGCGCAGATGCTGATGCAGCCCGTGTTCGAATGCGAGCACCTTCTTGAGATCAACGTCGTCGAGGAAGCCTTTGTTCACGGCGAACAACGACGTGGCCATCAGGCTGATCGGCAGCGGCGAGTATTGGGCCTGCTTCAGCAGTTCCGTCACCCGCGCCCCGCGGTCCAGTTGCTTGCGGGTCGCGGCGTCGAGATCGGACGCAAACTGCGCGAAGGCGGCAAGCTCGCGATACTGGGCCAGGTCGGTACGAATGCCGCCCGACAGGCCCTTGATCAGCTTGGTCTGCGCGGCGCCACCGACGCGCGACACAGAAATACCCGCGTTGATGGCAGGACGGATGCCGGCGTTGAACAGCGAGGTCTCCAGGAAGATCTGTCCATCGGTGATCGAGATCACGTTGGTCGGCACGAAGGCAGACACGTCGCCGGCCTGGGTTTCGATAATGGGCAGCGCGGTCAGTGAGCCCGTGCGGCCTTTCACGGCGCCGTTGGTGAACTTCTCGACGTACTCTGCATTCACCCGTGCGGCACGCTCGAGCAGGCGTGAGTGCAGGTAGAACACGTCACCCGGGAACGCCTCGCGGCCCGGCGGACGGCGCAGCAGCAGCGAGACCTGACGGTAGGCGACCGCCTGCTTGGACAGGTCGTCGTAGATGATGAGCGCGTCCTGGCCGCGGTCACGGAAGTATTCGCCCATGGTGCAGCCCGAGTAGGCCGACACGTACTGCATGGCCGCCGACTCGGAGGCCGATGCCGCGACGACGACGGTGTAATCCATTGCGCCGTGCTGCTCCAACGCCCGCACCACGTTCTTGATCGAGCTGGCCTTCTGCCCGATCGCCACGTAGATGCAGACCATGTCCTGGCCCTTCTGGTTGATGATCGTGTCGATTGCCACGGCGGTCTTGCCCGTCTGACGGTCGCCGATGATCAATTCGCGTTGCCCGCGGCCGATCGGCACCATGGAGTCAATGGACTTCAGGCCGGTCTGCACTGGCTGGCTCACCGACTGCCGTGCGATCACGCCCGGGGCGACCTTCTCGATGACGTCGGTCATCTTGGCGTTGATTGGGCCCTTGCCATCGATCGGACGGCCAAGGGCATCGACGACGCGGCCGATCAGTTCCGGGCCGACCGGCACTTCCAGGATGCGGCCGGTGCACTTGACCGTGTCGCCTTCGGAGATGTGCTCGTAGGAGCCGAGCACCACCGAACCGACGGAGTCGCGCTCCAGGTTCAGCGCGAGGCCGAACGTGGGCGTACCGTCAGGGGCCGGCGCAAACTCGAGCATCTCGCCCTGCATGGCCTCCGAAAGGCCGTGTATGCGGCAGATGCCATCGGTGACGGACACCACAGTGCCCTGATTGCGAATATCCACCGTGGGCTGGAGACCCTCGATGCGGCTTTTGATCAGTTCAGAAATTTCAGCGGGATTCAGTTGCATTGCTTTCTCCCAGACTCTTCGGGAAGTAGCCCCGGTTCAAGAGCCTTGCAGCCAGCGCCCTCAAGCGGTGAGGGCGACCTTCATCTTTTCCAGGCGCGCCTTGACCGAGGCGTCGAACACCGCGTCGCCCACGACCGCGCGCACGCCGCCAATCAAATCGGGATCGACCGCGATCGTGGCGTTGAGCCTGCGACCGAAACGACGCTCGAGGTTCGCAACCACCGCGGGCACCTGTTCCGGCTCGAGCGGGAAGGCGCTGTAGATGATGACGTCGGACACTCCGGTGGCCTCGTTGACCAGCGCGTGATACCGCTGGGCGACCTCTGGCAGCGCCACGAGCCGGTCGTTCTCGATGACTGTACGCAGCAGATTCTGCGCCAGGGGCGACAGCGACACGAACGTGAGGGCACCCATGACCACGTCGAACACCTGCTGCGGCGTGACCTTGGGGTCCTGCGCGAACTGCTGCAGGTCATGGTTGGCGGCGACCTGCCCGAGCGCCTGAAGCTGGTCGGCCAAGTCGCGGGCGTCCGCTCCCGTTTCGACGGCGGCGTTGAAGAGCGCCTCGGCGTACGGGCGGGCGATGGTAGCGAGCTCTGCCATGATCAGGACTCCAGGCGCATCCCGCCAACGCGCGGCAGCGCGTGGGATGCGGACATTGGTTGAATGCGAGCGCAGCGGGTCATAAGTGCGTTAAAGCTCAACCTGGAGCCGGTGCAGCAGCTCCGCGTGTATCTGCGGATTGACCTCGCGACGCAAGATCGCCTCCGCCCCGCGCACTGCAAGTGCGGCGACCTCGTCGCGCAATGCCTCGCGCGCCTTCATGGCCTGCTGCTCGGCCTCGGCCCGCGCTGCAGCGACGATCTTCCCGCCTTCCTCTGCGGCGCGCACCTTCGCCTCTTCGACCATCGATTGCGCGAGGCGCTCGGCGTCAGCCAGGCGCTTGGCGGCCTCGTCGCGCGCAGCGGCGAGCTGCTGCTCGACCCGCTTGTTGGCCTGCTGCAACTCGGCCTTGGCCTTGTCGGCGGCAGACAGTCCTTCGGCGATCTTCTTCGCCCGCTCGTCCAGCGCGACCGCAATGGGCGGCCAGACGAATTTCATCGTGAACCAGACCAGGATCGCGAACACGATCATCTGGACGAACAGGGTACCAGTGATGCTCACGGCAATGCCTCTAACTCTGTGAACCAGGAACGCCGGCCGCCTCGTGGAAGGCAAGCGCCGGGCGAAGCGCGCAGAGTCGAATTACTTCGGCAGGTTGGCGATCTGGCCGATGAACGGGTTGGCGGTCGCGAACCAGAGGGCGATACCCGTGCCGATGATGAAGGCCGCGTCGATCAGGCCGGCCAGCAGGAACATACGGGTCTGCAATTCGCCCATCAATTCAGGCTGGCGTGCAGCAGACTCGAGAAACTTGCTGCCCATGACGCCGATGCCGATGCATGCGCCGATGGCTCCAAGACCGATGATCAGGCCGGCAGCGAGAGCGACAAAGCTGATGACTTCCATGGTGACTCCTGTTGATTGAAAGTGAGGTGTGGGAAGGAATGAAAACGAGGGCCTGCCTCGCGTAAGTGCCTGGAGGTGTCAGTGCGCTTCGTGCGCCTGGCCGAGGTACACGAGTGCAAGCATCATGAAGACGAAGGCCTGCAACGTGATGATCAGGATGTGGAAGATGGCCCAGGCGGTGCCAGCGATGATGTGCCCGATGGCCAGACCGATGCCACTGCCCGTGAGCGAGAAGGCGCCGCCCATGAGAGCGATGAGCAGGAAGATCAGTTCGCCCGCGTACATGTTGCCGAACAGACGCATGCCATGCGAGACGGTCTTGGCGACGAACTCGATGATCTGCATCAGGAAGTTGGCCGGCCACAGCAGAGGATGCGAACCGAAGGGCGCGTTGAACAACTCATGAATCCAGCCGCCCAGGCCTTTGATCTTGATGTTGTAGAAGAGGCAGATGAGCAGCACGCTGATCGACAGCCCCATGGTCACCGACAGGTCTGCAGTGGGGACGACGCGCATGTAGGCGTGATGCGGATCATGTCCTGCCGCGCCGTTGATCGACTGCCAGATGACAGGCAGCAGGTCCACCGGCAGCAGGTCCATTGCGTTCATGAGGAGGATCCACACGAATACGATGAGCGCGAGCGGGGCGACCAGTTTGCGGCTCTGAGCGTTATGAATGACGCCCCTGGCTTGGCTGTCGACCATCTCGACGAGGATTTCAACCGCGGCCTGAAAGCGGCCCGGCACGCCGGGCGTCGCCTTGCGCGCGGCGCGCCACATCAGGTAGCAGCCGATCACGCCGAGAAGCAGCGCGTACAGGATCGAGTCGACGTTGAAGACGGAGAAGTCCGCAATGGACCTCGGCCGTTGGTTCTGCCAGAACGTGAGGTGGTGGACGATGTAGTCGCCTGCGTTGAGCGTCTGACCTTCGGCTGCCATTTGAATCGTTTCCGTTCTATGTCTTGCTTACCGGCGCCATAACAGCGCCAGCCAGTACACCTTCATGCAGACCACGAGACCGACCAGCAACGCGGGCCAGCTCAAGGGCTGCACGATCCGGTTCGCCACCGCGAGCATGGCGATCGAGACCGCAATCTTGACGAACTCCCACAACATGAAGCTGACGGCACTCGTGCCTGGCGACATGCTGGAGAGCTTGCTGGTGATGCCGCGCGCCATGAGAACGCCCGGCACCACCACCGTGGTGCAGCCGTACAACGCCGACAACGCCACTTCCATCCTCCGAGTGAGGAGCCATGCAAGCACCGCCATACCCACCCCGACCACGATCTGCAGCGCGACCACCCGCCATGGGGATACCTGGGGGTGTCGAGCCCTCAAGCGCTGCGCCTCCTCGCGCGTCAACGGCTTGAAGGACCGCTCGGCGGCCTGATCTTCTTCGGCCCAAGGGTCTGATCGGGGTCGCCGCTCAGGATCGGGCATTGGGGCAATAGCTTGCTTCGGCAAATCCGCGGGATTATATGTGTAAACCCTTTCACGACCAGTCGTGCCAAGGCAGGTGTTGCGCACGCGACGCGCCGTCGTTCAGTGGATGAATCTCGTATCGAAGGCGGGAAGACCGAGAAGACCGACCCGATTGAGCGGCAAGCCGATTCAAGCCGGTGTTGAACGCAAGCGCGTCAAAGCAACGCCAAGGCTTCCGCGCACGCCATATCACAGCGTTGCGAAGTTGACTGGCAGACCGCACACGTCGACTTGCATCTGAAGAACGCATCCGGCCCAGGGTTGGTGCTCAAGCTCCTCCTCAGGGCGCCTGGCACGTGAGGTCGTGATGTACAGCGTCTTCAAATCGGAGCCGCCGAAGCAGGGCATGGTCGGGCATTGCACGGGCAGCTTCACTTCGCGCAGCACCTCACCCTCGGGCGAAAGTCTGAGCAGCCGCCCGCCCTCGTACATTGCGACCCAGTAGCAGCCTTCAACATCGACGGCAGCGCCATCCGGCCGACCTGAATAGCTGGAAACATCCTGCCCGGTGTGCCCCTGCTCGAATTGTGCGAACACCCTGCGCCTGGACAGCGTGCCCTCCTGCGCGTCGACATCGAACGCGAACACGCAGTGCAGCCGGGTGTCGGCCCAGTACATCGTTCGTCCGTCAGGGCTCCAGGCCAGGCCATTGCTCGTGGTGACGTGCTCGATGACTCGCTCCAGCCTTGAATGAACATAG
>DASTGE010000747.1:0-7438 GCA_035719405.1 Burkholderiaceae bacterium | reverse complement strand
TCACCTCGATCCGGTTTACTGTGGACTCGCACGGCATGGTCTCGAAGGCCGAGGTGGTCAAGTCGGCCGGCAGTTCACGGGAACATCGCCTGCTCGACCGCGCCGCCGTCGAAGCGCTGAGCAAGTGCCCGTTCAAGCCGGGCACCGACGAGAACGGGAACCCCGTCGGAGGGTTCGCGACCGTCGAATATGTATGGAAGCTCGAGTAGCGCTTCGTCCCGGCTTCATCCCGCCTTGTTGTTCATATCCAGGTCGGCACCCCGCCCGACAGCCCTGGTATCCCAGACCCCCGGAGGAATCATGTCCATGCTGAACCTCGTGCGCCGGCCGCTGGTCGCCGCACTCATCGCCCTCGCTGCTCTCGGCACCGCGCCGCCGATGGTGCTGGCACAGGCGTCAGCGCCGACCGCAGCCGCCCCCGCGGAGCCCTCGCCTCCCGCCATTGCCACCGCGCCCGTGCCGACGACCGCAAAGGAAGTCGTCGAGAACCCCTACGGCCTAGAGGCGTTGTGGAAGGGCGGTGACTTCGTGGCCCGTGGAACGCTCATCATCATGGTGATCATGAGCGTGGGCAGCTGGTACATCATCATCACCAAGCTGTTCGAGCAGCGCAAGCTGATGAAGAGCGCCGAGGAGGCCTCGAAGTCCTTCTGGAGCGCGGGCTCGGTCAAGGCAGGCATCGGCAAGCTCGAGGACGGCAGCGCCTTCCGGTACATCGCCGAGCAGGGTACGAAGAGCGCCGAACACCACGAGGGGACGTTGCAGGACCAGATCGACCTCAACAGCTGGATCAGCATGAGCATCCAGCGCGCCGTCGACAACGTGAACAGCCGGCTGCAGGACGGCCTCGCCTTCCTTGCCACGGTCGGCTCCACCGCCCCGTTCGTCGGCCTGTTCGGCACCGTCTGGGGCATTTACCATGCACTCACCGCGATCGGCATTGCCGGACAGGCCTCCATCGACAAGGTGGCCGGCCCCGTCGGCGAGGCCCTCATCATGACGGCCTTCGGCCTTGCGGTCGCCGTGCCCGCCGTCATGGGCTACAACTGGCTGATCCGCCGCAACAAGGTCGCGATGGAGCGGGTGCGCTCCTTCTCGGGCGACCTACACAACGTGCTGCTGGCAGGCACGGCCAAGGTTCGTTGAACGCGGGGCGAAAGGGAGTGCCGCGATGGCGATGAATCTCGCGAGCGAAGACGACGAGGACGAAGTCAACTCCACCATCAACACCACGCCGCTGGTCGACGTGATGCTGGTGCTTTTGATCATCTTCCTGATCACGATTCCCGTCGTCACTCAGTCCATCCAGCTGGATCTGCCGAAGGAACGCAACGTTCCGACCCAGACCAAGCCGGAGAACATCCTTCTGGCCGTGAGCAAGGAAGGTGACATCTACTGGGGCGTCCATCAGGTGCCCGACGTCGACACCCTCGTCGAGCGCCTGAAGAAGGAAGCTGTGAAGCAGCCGCAGCCCGAGGTGCACATCCGCGGCGATCAGGATGCACGCTACGAATCGGTCGGCCGGGTCGTGGTCGCCTGCCAGCGTGCGGGCATCCTGAAGGTCGGATTCATCACCGAGCCCCCTCCCAATTCGCAATGATCCAATCGGCCCATCGAGGCCGGCAAGCCAAGCGAGCCCAGTGAGGACCATGACATGGCGATGCAATTAGGCTCGTCCGACAAGGACGATGTGATGGTCGACATCAACACCACGCCGCTGATCGACGTGATGCTGGTGCTGCTGATCATGCTGATCATCACGATCCCGATCCAGACCCATGCGGTGAAGATGAACATGCCGATCGGCCCGTCGTCACCGCCGCCCAAGCCGCCGGAGATCATTCGCGTCGACATCGACTTCGATGGCACCATCGGCTGGAACGGGACCATCATCGCCAGCGATGCCGAACTGCAGAGCAAGCTCGCGGCGGTGGCGGCCCAGGCCGACCAGCCCGAGGTTCATCTGAGACCGAACAAGCTCGTCACCTACAAATACGTCGCACACGTGATGGCGACCGCGCAGCGACTCGGCGTCACGAAGATCGGGCTCGTGGGAAACGAGCAGTTCTTGTAACCCAACGTCTGCGAATGAAACCGAAGCGACTTCTCTTCGCCACGCTGCTCTCCGCGGGCCTTGTACTGTCTGCCGCACCTGCGTGCGCTCAGGAAGCAGTCAGGCCGGAAATCGCACGACCGTTGAAGGCAGCAGGCGACCTTTACCGGGCGGGCAAATACCGCGACGCGCTGGCAAAAGTCCGTGAGGCGGATTCGGTCCCCAACAGGACCGCGGCCGAGCAGATCACGATCGAGCGCATGCGCGGCTCTGCTGCGCTGGCCGCCGGCGACAATGAGACCGCCGTTCGTGCATTCGAGCGCGCCCTTGCGTCGGGCAAGGTTTCTGCCGGCGAACAGGCGAAGATCGCAGAGGCGCTCGCCGGCGCCGAGTACCGCGCGGGCCATTACGCCAAGGCGATCCAGTGGGCGAGGCAGGCAAGCGCGAGCCCGGCAATGCGCCAATTGATCATCCAGTCGTCGTTCCAGATGGGCGACTACGCCTCGGTGGTGCGCGAGACCGCGGCCGAAGTGCAAGCCGACGAGCAGGCCGGCCGACGCCCTTCTGACGACAAGCTTCATTTGCTTGCAAGCGCCTATCAGCGCATGAACAACAGTGCCGGGTATGCGCAGACTGTCGAAAAACTGCTGGCCTACTATCCCAAGAAGGAGTACTGGCTCGACCTCCTCGCGCGGCTGCCGCGCAAGCCCGGCTTTTCCGACCGCCTCTCGCTTGACGTGTATCGCCTGCAGCTGGCGACTGGCAACATGACCAAGCCCAGCGACTATATGGAAGCCGCGCAGCTTGCGCTGCAGGCCGGGCTGGCGACGGAGGGCAGGCAGATTGTGGAGAAGGGCTTCGGCAGCGGCGTGCTGGGCACCGGGCCGGAAGCCGAGCGGCAGAAGCGGCTGCGCGAGCTGGCGATCAAGCAGGAGTCCGAGGCCAAAGCCAACCTCCCGAAGGAACGTGCCGAGGCCGAAACCGCGAAAGATGGCAACGGGCTGATCAAGGTCGGCTATGCGTACGTCACGATGGGGCAGGTCGACCAGGGCATCGAGCTGATCGAGAAAGGTCTTGCCAAAGGCGGCCTGAAGCGCCCAGAAGACGCGAAGCTGCGACTCGGGCTGGCGCAGCTGCAATCGCCGAAGACCAAGGCCAAGGCCGCGCAGACCCTGCGCAGCGTGCAAGGCAATGACGGCACGGCCGACATTGCGCGGCTTTGGGCCATATATGCCAATCAGCCGCATTCTTGACACAGCCCAGGCAGCGGGCTGCGGGTAAGCTAGCGGGTCTCATGCCGACAGCCTTGCCTGCTCACGAGCCAGTTGACCACGAAACGCGCGCCACGGCCGACGACCACATGGCGCTGCGCCTGTGGTTGCGACTGCTCGCGTGCACCAACCTGATCGAAGCGCCGCTGCGAACTCGTCTTCGAACGCAGTTCGGCGGCGCGTCCCTGCCGCGCTTCGACCTGATGGCTCAGCTCGACCGGCATCCAGAGGGTCTCAAAATGCGTGATCTTTCGCGGCGTCTCATGGTCACCGGAGGAAACGTCACGGGGCTGACCGACAAGCTCGTCGCGGAAGGTCTGGTCGAGCGTCGCGACGACCCGAACGACCGGCGAGCGTTCACCGTGCACTTGACGTCTGAAGGTAAGCGCCAGTTCCGCGCCATGGCACGCTGCCACGAAGGGTGGGTGGTTGAATTGTTCAGCGGGCTCGACACGCAACAGCAGCACAAGCTGTTCGAACTGCTCGGCGAGCTCAAGGGCTCGCTGCCGGCCCTGGGAGACATCGGGTTTACGCCCCAGCCTCCCGGCTTGCCAATACCGGCTCGAGATCTGCGCGAAAGTACGTTTCCGACAACCGGACGGGGACGCTCGTGAACGGCCCATCTGACACTCCGCAAGAGCAACCCGAACACCATCAAAGCAAGTCCGGGCCATCCCAGGCTTCGTTGCCCCCCTCTGCGGACGTAAGCGCCGAAGACGCGCGCTGGGAGGATGCGCCGGCACAGGACAACGCGGCCGAACAGGACGCTGCACCGCTGGCCGAAGGCGGCGAGAACAAGACCGGTCCCTGCCGGCGCAGCGCGGAATTGAAGCACTACCGTCCGTTGGTCAAGCAGATTGCGGGCCGGATCCGGGCCCGACTGCCGGCGCATGTGGCGATGGACGAACTGGAGCAGGCGGGCCTGATCGGCTTGAACGAGGCCCTTTCGCGCTACGAGGAAGGGCGCGGCTCGACCTTCGAGACCTACGCTGCGCGGCGCATCGAGGGCTCCATGCTCGATGCGCTGCGCGCCAATGACACCTTGTCGCGCGACGCGCGGCACCGCCTGCGCGAAGTGCGAACCGTGGTGCAGCGCCTGGAGCACGAGCTGGGCCGGACCCCACGCGCGAAGGAAGTCGCGAACGCGTTGGGCTGGCCACTGGAAAAGTTCCACCGCTGCATGCTGGAGTCCGGAGCGAGTGGAATGCGTGCCGGCGATGTGGAGCTCGAAGGCGTCGAGGACGCCGTTCAGGACGGTGACGACGAGCTGCATTCTGTCGTCGACGAACATGCCGACCCGTTGAAGACGGTTCAGCAGCGCCAGCGACATGCGGCCCTCAGCGCGGCGTTCGACGCCCTCGAGGCGGCGGAGCGCTACGTGATGGAGTCCATCTACCAGAAGGGCCTGCCACTGCGCGACATCGGCAAGGTGCTGGGGGTAAGCGAGTCGCGGGTCTCGCAGATGAGTGCGGAGATCGTCGCCAAGCTGCGGCGCCGGCTCAAAGACTGGTAAGCAGTGAGCGAGATGCCGTCAGATTTCCCGTTACCGGGGTTCGTCGAGCCGGCGGGACACGGCATCTACACCATCGACACCGGCTTCCACAGACCCCGCTTCGACGCGGCCTACCTGATGGTGCATGATGGCCGGGCCGCCTTCATCGACACCGGTCCCAACCATGCCGTGCCGCGTCTGCTGTTCGCACTGCAGGCCATCGGTCTCGAGCCCGAGCAGGTCGACTACGTGATCCCCACGCACGTGCATCTCGATCATGCCGGCGGTGCCGGTCTGCTGATGAGCAAGCTGCCCTGCGCCCGGCTCGTGGTGCATCCACGAGGTGCGCGGCACATGATCGAGCCGGCCGCGCTGTACCAGGGTACGCTTGGCGTGTACGGCCAGGAGGAAATGGACCGCTCTTACGGTTCGCTCGTTGCGGTGCAGGCCGAGCGCGTTCTCAGCAGCAGCGACGGAATGACGCTCGAGCTGGCAGACCGTCCGCTGTCGTTCGCGGATACGCCCGGTCACGCGCGCCACCACCATTGCGTGTGGGACGAGGCGAGCCGAGGCTGGTTCACCGGCGATACATTCGGGTTGAGCTATCGCGAATTCGATACCGCATGCGGAGCGTGGATCATGCCGACGAGCACCCCTGTGCAGTTCGATCCCGACGCGCTGAAAGCATCCATTCAGCGGCTGATGGAGCGCCGGCCCGAAGCGATCTACCTCACCCACTTCGGCAAGGTCGAAGACGTTCCTCGGCTTGCGCGTCTGCTCCTGGAGCAGGTGGATGCAATGGTTGAGCTTGGGGAGTCGCTGCGCGATGTCCCCGGGCGCCACGAACGGCTGACGCAGTCGCTGCGCGAGTCGTACCGTGAACGTCTTGCGGAGCATGGCGTCGCGCTGAACGCGCACACCGACGAATTGCTGGCCTTGGACGTGGAACTCAATGCCCAAGGCCTGGAGATCTGGCTCGACCGCAAGTCGCGGCGCTAGACATGATCGCTATGCGGCGTGCGGCTCGTCGGCCCAGCCGCTCCTCGCGACTCAGCCGCCTGCGAGCGCCAACACCCCCAGCATGAGGAAGATCGCCGCGGCGACGCGATTCAGCCACCGCATCGGCAACCACCTGGTGAGCCGATCACCAAGCAGCACCACCGGCGCATTGGCGAGCAACATACCGAACGTCGTGCCGGCAACCACCATCCAGAGATCGGCATAGCGGGCCGACAGGGCAACCGTCGCCACCTGCGTCTTGTCGCCCATTTCAGCCAGGAAAAACGCGATCAGCGTCGCGCCGAACACACCGCCCGCCGGTGGCTTCGCCTCGTCTTCGTCGAGCTTGTCGGGCACGAGCATCCAGGCGGCCATGGCGATGAACGACAACCCCAAAATCCAGCGCAGCGTGTACACGCCGAACTGCTGAGTGATCCACGCCCCCACCACAGCCGCCAAAGCATGGTTGACAAGGGTGGCGACAAGAATGCCGAGGACAATGGGCAGCGGCTTGCGAAAGCGGGCGGCCAGCAGCAGCGACAGCAACTGCGTCTTGTCGCCCATTTCAGCGAGGGCGACAAGGCCTATGGAGACGAGAAAGGCTTGCATGGATTTCGCCGGCCGGATCGAGCACCGATGACCGCGTCGCATCCCGGCCGTTCCGAGGCGACACGGTCAAAGGTCTCGCCAGATCCAGTGGACCGCCTGCACCATGCCCCTTCGGGCAAGTCTGTTGATGCAGGCCCTTCTCGCGATGGAAGGCGGCTACTCCCCAATGACTGGCGGCAATTGTAGCGGCGACGTAATCTCTGAGCCGGGCCAAGGAGATCTGTCGATGAGCGATACGACCACCTTTCCGCCGCTTTCGGGAGGCTGCCTCTGTGGCCGGGTTCGCTATGAAGCGACGCCTTCGCATCGCGAGGGCTACTACTGCCATTGCCGGATGTGCCAGCTGGCGTTCGGCAACACGCGCGCGGCGTACTTCAACCTCCGTAAGGACCCATGGCATGAGCATCGCCGTATGCTTGAAGCCAGCTTGAAGGGTGACTGAGCACGATGAGAATCCTCCACACCATGTTGCGCGTCGGCGACCTGAAACGGTCGATCGACTTCTACACCCAAGTCCTCGGCATGAAGTTGCTGCGCACGACGCAACGTCCCGAGCAGAGGTACGACCTGGCTTTCATCGGCTATGGAAGCAATCCCGAACAGGCGGAAATCGAACTCACCTACAACTACGGAGTCGACCACTACGACCTCGGCACGGCTTATGGCCACATCGCCATCGGCGTCGCAGACGTGTATGCCACATGCGCCGCCATGCGAGACAAGGCAGCCGCGCTCGGCGGCGCCATCACGCGCGAGCCAGGCCCCGTCAAGGGTGGCAGCACCGTCATCGCGTTCATCGCCGATCCTGACGGCTACAAGATCGAGCTGATCGAGCGGCCGGTCGTCTGATGGACCGAATGCGATCCAGGAGCCCTGGGCGGCAGAAATTCGGGCCCGCGCCGCCACTTCGAGCAAGTCGGATGACGACACGCCGAAGAAATGAAGCGGGAAGTCCCTGCTTATTTCCCTGCTTATTGTCACCGCGCCGTCATGTCGTGGCGACATACTTGTCTT
>DASTGE010000746.1:0-5722 GCA_035719405.1 Burkholderiaceae bacterium | reverse complement strand
GAGCAGCGTGAACAGGGCGAGCAGCGCGTACACCGCACCGGCCTCTGATGGGGCCGGTCCGACATCGCTCCCTCGATATCGTGTGGTTCTTTGTGGCTTCATTCTTGCAGCGAGGCAGTTGACTTCTGCCACGGAACAAATCGGGGGCAAACGCCGTTCCAGGCGGCGGGTCTGCATTCAAAGCGCCACAAGAGATGGGCTTGATGGAAGGCGGATCTAGGCGTGACTTAAGGCGCGTGACTTAGGCGAGTCTCGCCATCGCTGCGCCCACCCGGTGCTTGAATCGCTGCAATCTGTCGGGTCCAATGTTGTCGCCGGCCAATACCGAAAGCACAGGAACGGGTGCGGGGCAGACCACTTGCATCAATGGGCGAGTCGGTATCCGCTTCAGCGGTTCGCTGGTACTGCGCGCGGGATCCAGTACGCGAGTTGCGCCGCCGCGAGATAGGAGATCAACCCCGTCAATGCAACGCCGGCACCGAGCGTCAGCGCGGCAGCGAGGAACGACAGCAGCGCCGGTCCGCAGGAGGCTCCGATGTCCGACATCAAACGCCACACGCCGAGAAAGTGCGCCCGGCCCGCGCGCGGAGAATGATCGGCCCCGATGGTCATCACCATTCCCGAACCGATGCCGTTGCCGAAGCCGATCGCCAGCGACGCAAGCAGCAGGCTCAATTGGCCATGCGCCAAAGGCGTGACCAGCAACGCGGTTCCCATGATGAGCATTGACGGCACGGCGACCCAGCGGCGGCCTTTGCGATCCATGACCTTGCCCGCGGGGTAGAACACCAGCATCTCCATGCCGCCTGCAAGGCCGTAAATCAGCGAGGCGACGGAAGGCGCGAGCGCAAGATGATCGGCCCAAAGCGGAATGACGGCTTGCCGCGTGGCGCGAACGGCGCTGACCAGCATCACGCCGATGCCGACGGTGATGAACACATGCCGGTGATCGCGCAACGTCGACACGAAGGTTGGCGCCGAGGCGGTTGCACTCACCTCAGACCTTCGTGCATCGGCAATATCCTCTTCGAGGTCAGGCAGTCGCGCGCCGATGGCCGCCGACACGAGGAGTGCCACGATGCCCGTTCCGTAGGCGCCGGTGAGGCCGTAGTAATGGATGGCTCCGGCCGCGATGAAGGGGCCGATGAACATGCCGATGCGCATCATCCCGCCGAGCGTCGACAATGCGCGCGCCCGGAATTCGATGGGAACTGCCTGTGTGAGGTAGCTTTGGCGCGCGAGGCTGAACACCGCCTGTGACATGCCGATCATGAAGGTGCCGACCGCGAACAGCGCCAGGTGCGGCGTCCATGCGCACATTGCCATTGCAATGGCACACCAGACTGCTGCGACCACAATGGCCCAGCGCTCACCCCTGCGCATTGTGAGCACCGATGCCGGGATGTTGCTGACCAGCGAGCCAATGCCGATCAGCGTCACGATCATTGCCGCCTGCGGGACCGATGCACCGAGGTCGCGGGCGCTCAAGGGGACGACCGGAAGGATGGCGCCCTCGCCGAGGCCGAACAGCAGCGACGGACCGAAGGCGGGCAGGGCGATGCGACGTAACGAGAAAGTTGCGGAATGCACGAACTGCTGGCGATCTCCGGAGCCCTGCATTTTCTCAGAGAAGGCCGTCGTTGTGCTTACGGGGTCATGCGATCCACGGCGGTGCATCGTCCGCCGTCGCTTCGGGGAGGGGCGCACTGTGCGCCGCGGCAGGCTGCGCCTGTGCTTTGCCCTCCGATGAAGGCGGAGTTGCAGGCTTGTCGGGGTCGACCCAACCGCCGAGCGCCTCGACCAGGTCGGGGATCAACTGCCCGAGCTCTCCGGTCATGATTGCAACGTCCGCGTCGAATCCGTCGTCGCCTTCGCCCTTCTTCTCCTGGTCTTCGAGCACGACATCGAGCAGCTTGATCTTCTTCAATGCGCCCTGGTCGTTCAGCACGAACGACACGCGACCGTTCCACGTGAGCGCAAGTTGCGTGGGCAGCTTGCCCTGCCGGATGTGCTCGCCGACCTCGTCGATTTCCAGCATGTGCCTCGAATAGCGGACGGCCGACTTCTCGCTGTCGGGCTGCTTCAGCTCGCACTCGCGGTCGAGCGTGAAGCCCGACGGCGGCTCCTTCTCCGAGAGCCAGCCGGACATGGCAGCGGCAGGCGACATCTGCGTTTGCAGCAGCGTGACGCGGAAGTTCCCGCCGAGCAGTTCGACCATTTGCGACACGATCTGATCGGCCTTCTTTGGGCTCGCCACACCCACCACCATCAGCCCTTGCGACGCAGCGAGCCACACGGTGGTGTGGCTGCGCTTGGGGAAGGCGCGCGGCAGCAGCTCGCGAACGATTTCCTCCTTGACTTCCTTGGCGCGCTTGCCCTTGAGGCGCCGGCCCGTCTCGGCCTCGACTGCGTCAAGCCGTCGCTCGAGTTCGGCCTTTACCACGTTGCCGGGGATCGACTTGGTCTCGGTGCAAACCTTCAGGATCAGCTGGCCTGCCACCTGCTCCACGAGGGCTGCGTGTTTGACGTTGCGCGGCTCGACGAAGCCGATGGACTCCGGTTGCGTGGCCCCGCACTCGACGAAGCGGGCGCCGTCGAGGCGGGATTCGATGTCGGCGATGGCCGGGGCATCCCAGAGGTCAATGCGATAAACGAGGGCGTTCTTGAACATCAGCGATCAAAGGAGGATTGGATCGGTCGGCGTCGATGCCGACAGGCCGACGCAGTGGACCTGGGTCAGACAGCATGGGTGGCGCAGTGCCGCGAGGCTGCAGGCGCGGACGGCGCCGTCATGCAGGGCGCCGCTCGAATGCCTGGTCCACGCAAGTGGCATGCTGGCCGTAGGGGACGGGGGATTGTGCCGCAAGGAAAGGCGAACTTTCGCTGGCGCGTGGCGGACGCGCACTTCCTTGGACGTCATCGCTTTCAGAACATCGGCCAATACCTTCGCCGTATTGGCGCCCGGAAGTAACGGCGACGCAGGCAGCCTGGCTCCTAGAATGCGCGCGCCCCCGACCGGGAGCTGACGCGGGACGACACGGGCCGTATAGAGGTATTGGCACGAGCGTGGTTCGGCCCGGCTGCACTCAAAGATTACAAACAAGGGAAAGGAAGTATTCATGTTGAAACGCAAGGCAGCGTCCGCGGTCGGCGCTCTGTTCGCGTGCATGGTCGCGGCGCAGGCCGCTCAGGCTGCGCGTCCCAAGGAGCCGATACAGCCGATCGTGCAGCCCCAGGTGAAAGACATCGCGCTGGTGGAACTTGGCAAAAAGCTTTATTTCGACCCGCGGCTGTCAAAGTCCGGATTCATCTCCTGTAATTCCTGTCACAATTTGTCGATGGGCGGGACGGACAATCTGAAGACCTCGGTCGGCCACAATTGGCACAAGGGTCCGATCAATGCGCCGACGGTTCTCAACGCGAGCCTGAACATCGCCCAGTTCTGGGACGGCAGGGCAGCAGACCTCAAGGCCCAGGCCGGTGGCCCCATCGTCAATCCTGGCGAGATGGCCTTCACGAATGAATTGGCGGTGGACGTGCTGCGATCGATTCCCGGCTACGTGGCCGAGTTCAGGAAGGTCTTTGGCGCGGACAAGATCGATATCGACAAGGTCACGAGGGCGCTCGCCTCCTTCGAGGAGACCCTGGTCACTCCCAGTTCCCGCTTCGACAAGTGGCTGCAGGGCGACAACAAGGCGCTGTCCGCGGATGAACTGGCGGGCTACAAGATCTTCAAGGAAAGCGGCTGCGCGGGCTGTCACAATGGCCCGGCGGCGGGCGGAAATTCGTTCCAGAAGATGGGCGTGGTCGAGCCCTACAAGGCGTCCAGCCCGGCACAAGGCCGCGTCGCGGTGACGGGCAAGGACGCAGACCGCTTCTACTTCAAGGTGCCGACACTTCGCAACGTCGAGCTGACTTACCCGTATTTCCACGACGGCGCGGCCAATACATTGGCCGAAGCGGTGGACACCATGGCTCGCATCCAGTTGGGCAAGAAGTTCTCATCGGACGAGAACGCCAAGGTCGTGGCATTTCTGAAGACCCTCACCGGCGAGCAGCCGGGCTTCAGGCTTCCGGTGTTGCCTCCGTCTTCTGACAGAACCCCTCGGCCGAAGCCGTTCGACAACTAGTGCAGACCACCAGAATCCGTCGTCCAAAGCGGACACCGCAAGTCCGCGCAGGCTGAAGCGGACCGGCATAAAATTGGGGGCGCGACAGCCTGCTCACAGGCGAGGCCACCATACCGTATTAATGCCAATACATGACCCGGTATTGCTGACTGCCGGGCAGGACCGGCCCACGCCTTGTCAGCATTTCCTCCGTAAGCGGTAAGCCGACGGCGTTCTTGCCTGCCTTATTGAAGCTTGTGGAGGTCCGGGCGCAATGGGTTGTCGGCGAAGTGTGCCTTCCATGGCCGGGGCGTGAATTCGGCCGCGCGACGCGGGGTGCTGGCCAAGGCGCTGCAGCACATCGACGAAGCCGGCCATCCGCGCTTTCACATGCACTTCACGCCCAGTTCGGCATCGTGGCCGAATCTTGTGGAGCGCTTCATTTGCGACTTCACTGAGGAATTAAAAGCGATGACAAGACGAGTAGACACTCGTCTTCGCATCTCGGCGGTTCGCTTTGCAATTAACAGTTGACAATGCGCGTCCGCTCTCATAATGCAGAGTTGGCATCTAAAGGCGATGCCAAAAGACTCTTTACGCCTTGGCCGTCGTCATGGTCAGGGTGGCCTCACCCTTGAACTGAGGCACGAACCCCTTAGGGATGGGAACGAATCTGCTCGATCCCGAACTCCTGCGGGGGCTGCGGTGCGTGACTGCGACGGGCATTTCGCGGCGGCGGTTTCCACTGGAAGATCGATGCCCGCGTTGCTCAAAAGAGTGCTGACTCCCCGCGGATCGGCTGCGGCTTCTATGCAGGAGCTGCCGGTCCCATTGCCGGTCTCATGGTATGCACCGGCATCGGGGCATATCCTCAGCAGAACCTGGCGCTGAAAGCGTATTGGCGGATTGTGTCCGGCATGCCGCTGAAGCAGGCCCTGGAGCAGGCGATGGCGCTGTTGCCGCATGGCGTTCAAATTGCGCCGGCTGGGACGACAGCCGACGAGGCGGAGGTGGTGTCAAGGCTACCGATGGCAAGCGCGCGGCTCGAAGAAGGTCGGTGATCAGGACAGTCGGCGATTGGGTTAGTCAGCGAGGCGCTGAACAATTCCCTCGCGGGTCGCGCATTTTCGCTTTGGGCGGTCTGTGGCGTTGCAAATGCGCGCCATAGCTTGGGCTATGGCTGTGCTTTGCGCCTTGTATCCCTCCCAAATCGAGGCGCGCGCCCTCGCGGGGAAATGTTCAGCGCCTCCTTAGTTTAGAGAGCCTTCCCGAAAAGTCGGCCCGCATCATTGCAGCGACGTGTAGAAGCGGTACTCGGCCTTGTACGGCATCCGACTGATTTCACCGGCGTGCTGGCTGTCGCACCCTTGCGCGGGCGGCTTGCCCCCTTCGGTGCGCAGACGCTGAATGCTGCGAACCTTGCTGAAAATGCCCTCGCGTCCCTTGACTTCGGCCGTCAGCAGCAACCATGGGATTGCACGCGGATCGGGTCCATCGTCACGGGCGCTCACCTTGCCGACGACGATGCTGCCGTCAGGCGCTTCCCAGGACGGCCCGGCATAGTGACGGCCCATCGCTCGTCCGGTTACTGCGTCGGACAGCGAAGCCTCAGG
>DASTGE010000745.1:0-2894 GCA_035719405.1 Burkholderiaceae bacterium | reverse complement strand
GAGAGCGGTCGAACGCTGGTGACCGACCTTGACACCGGCCTTCGCCGCTGCGGCATTGACGAGCGAGATGCGATGCTCGTGCAGCAGCGCGACCGGCTGCGGGCAGGCATCGGTAGAGGCACCGACAAAGGCATCGGCCGTTGCCATGAAGGTTTCGAGCGACAACAGCGGCAGGTGAACGGCGATCCAGAGCATGGCCACAGGCTTTCCATGCTCACGCTGGAACGGGCAATGGCTGCGATGCGGCATCGCTGCGCTCGCGGACCGATGCCGGCAGCACCGGCCGCAACGCCAGCTGCAACGCTTCTGGCAAAGCCGGGCCTCTGCGCTTGAGCACGCGCACGGCGAGCACGTCAGCACCGGCGGACTGCAAGGACAGTCGCAACGGTGCCGGACTGGGCCGGGCGCGGGCGGAAGCGTCGCGCAACAGGAAGGCGGGACCTTCCTGGGCTTGCGCAGCCAGCTGCAGGCGCCTCAGCACGTCGATGCGCAGGTGTGACGGCAGCCAGGCCAGCACAGCTCCCACATGGCCGCTCTTCAAGGCCTGCTCCAGCGCCCACAGCACATCGGCGCTGGGCAGCAGCTCACGGGCATGGCCGCGCAGCTTCGCGTGAGGCTGCACCAACACCAACTGCTGCACATCGATCCCGAGCTGGGCGAAGCCCGCACCGCACGTCATGGCCGGGGGATCGAAGAGCATCACGACGCGACCCGCGGCCGTCACCTGCTGCAGGGCAGGCGCCAGCAACCGCATTTCGCCGATGCCTAGCTGAGGCAGCAGCAGCTCGCTCAGGGCACGCCGAGGCCATCCGCCACCAGGGAGTTCGGCATCGAGCGCAGGAAACCCCGAGGGAACGGTTTCTTCACGCGAACGGCCGAGCTGATGGGCGCGCCACAACGTGGGATGCAAAGCCTCGGGGGCCGGCACTGCGCGCAGCACCCTCGGTTCCACACCCTCGCCCGACGCCCCGCCGCAAGGCGGGTCGACGGCAGGTGGGGTGAGCAATGCATCCATGGATATACTGTATTTTCATCCAGCTCTTCTCACAAGCCGAGGGAGAAGTACCGACAAGCCTTGAATGGGATCCTGCGGCTGCGACTGCACTGGGTCGACCAGGTGGCTTCCCGTCCCCCCCCGTGCGCAGCCTCCATCGCATGTGCACTGCATGAAGGTGCGCCCGGGTCCGATAGCCTCAAGAAATCTTGGCCATCAGATCAATTAATCCAGGCATCGCAGATTCATCGGCAAAATGAACCTCGTCCGGAACACAACCGGCCCGGCAGGCTCCATCAGCCTCCTACTTTCAAAACGAGGAACTTCATATGTCGCTCATCAACACCCGAATCAAACCCTTCAAAGCCACGGCCTTTCAGAACGGCAAGTTCTTCGAGGTGACCGAGGACACCTTGAAGGGCAAGTGGTCGGTGTTCGTGTTCTACCCGGCCGACTTCACGTTCGTCTGCCCCACCGAGTTGGAAGACCTCGCCAACCACTACGCCGAATTCAAGAAGCTCGGCGTCGAGGTCTACTCGCTGTCGACCGACACGCACTTCGCGCACAAGGCCTGGCACGACACCTCCGACGCGATCAAGAAGGTGCAATACCCGATGATCGGCGACCCGACCGGCCAAATCACGCGCAACTTCGAGGTCATGATCGAGGAAGAGGGCCTCGCGCTGCGCGGCACGTTCCTGATCAACCCTGAAGGCCTCATCAAGGTCTGCGAGATCCACGACAACGGCATCGGCCGTGATGCCAGCGAACTGCTGCGCAAGGTCAAGGCAGCCCTGTACGTCGCATCGCATCCGGGCGAAGTGTGCCCGGCCAAGTGGCAGGAAGGCGCAGCCACGCTGAAGCCTTCGCTGGATCTCGTCGGCAAGATCTAAGGCCACGGCCCCGCTTGCGCGGCGGGGCCATTTCACCTGATTCCGGCTGTTCCGACGAGGCGCCTTTGCCTCGCCGGCAGGCCTTTTGCCGCCTGCCCATTGCAAGGACGAACATCATGTTGGACGACACCCTCAAGGCACAACTCGGCGCGTACCTCGAGCGCGTGCAACGACCTTTCGAAATCGTTGCATCACTCGGTGACGACGATACTTCGCGCGACCTGCTGGGCTTGTTGCAGACGATTCAGGGCCTGCGCAGCGACAAGATTTCGCTGCTCACGGATGGGCAGGACGACCGGAAGCCCTCGTTCACCCTGCAGCGCATTGGTGGCAACGAGCAACTGCGCTTTGCAGGGTTGCCGCTCGGGCACGAGTTCACATCGCTCGTGCTCGCGCTGCTTTGGACCGGCGGCCATCCGCCCAAGGTGGAGCAGGCGCTGATCGATCAGGTCAAGGCCCTGGACGGCGACCATGACTTCGAGGTCTACATGTCGCTGACCTGCCACAACTGCCCTGATGTCGTCCAGGCCCTGAGCCTGATGGCGATTCTCAACCCGAAGATCAAGACAACCATCGTCGAAGGCGGCGCCTTCCAGGACGAAGTCATGCGCCGCGAGGTGATGGCCGTGCCTACCGTCTTCCTCAACGGTCAGCTGTTCGGCTCGGGCCGCATGAGCGTCGAGGAGATCCTCGCCAAGCTCGATACCGGCGCCGCCGCAAGGGAGGCAGTGAAGCTTTCGGCCAAGGAGCCGTATGACGTCCTGATCATCGGCGGCGGGCCTGCGGGCACCTCGGCAGCCGTGTATGCGGCGCGCAAGGGTATCCGCACCGGCATCGCCGCCGAGCGCCTCGGCGGGCAGGTGAACGACACTCTGGCGATCGAGAATTACACCTCGGTGCTGGAAACCGAGGGGCCGAAGTTCTCGCAGGCGCTGGAAGCGCACGCGCGCGCCTACGACGCCGACATGATGAACCTGCAGCGGGCCGAGAAGCTCGTTCCCGCTGCC
>DASTGE010000744.1:0-4315 GCA_035719405.1 Burkholderiaceae bacterium | reverse complement strand
CAGGCCGTCATAGCGGCCGCCGCCGCACACGGTCGCCTGGGAGCCGAGATGGGGTGTGGTCCATTCGAAGACGGTGAGGTTGTAGTAGTCCATCCCGCGCACGAGTCTCGGGTTGACGCGGTATTCGAGCCGGGCGGCGTCAAGGGCGGCACGCACGGCGTCGAAGTGCACGAGCGAGGCCTCGCCGAGAAAGTCGATCAGCCTTGGTGCCTCTTCCACCATCGCCTGCATCGCCGGATTCTTGGTGTCGAGGATGCGCAGGGGATTGGAGTGCAGACGCCGTCGGGCGTCCTCGTCCAGGCAGGCAGCGTTCTGCTCGAAATGCCGGATCAAGGCCTCGCGGTGTGCCTGCCGCTCGTGGGCTTGCCCGAGGCTGTTGAGTTCAAGGTGCACGTCCCGGCCTTCGACCAAACCCAGTTCGCGCCACAAGGCGCGCACCATCAGGATCTGCTCCGCGTCGACGTCCGGCCCGGCAAAGCCCAGCGCCTCCACATCGAGCTGGTGAAACTGCCGGTAGCGTCCCTTCTGCGGGCGCTCGTGGCGGAACATGGGGCCCAGCGTCCAGACCCGAAGGGGCCCGTTGTAAAGCGCGTTGTGCTCGATCACGGCGCGGACGATGCCTGCAGTGGCCTCCGGCCGCAGCGTCAGGTGGTCGCCGTTCATCGAGTCCTCGAAGGAATACATCTCCTTCTCGACGATGTCCGTCACCTCACCCAGGCCGCGCACGAACAGCGCCGTAGGCTCCACGATCGGTGTGCGCAGGTTCTGGTAGCCGTAGCGCTGCATCAGCGAGCGCACGGTCGCTTCGAAGCTCTCCCAGCGCGCCGATGCGGGCGGCAGGATGTCGTTCATGCCTTTGACGGCTTTGAGTTGTTCGGCCATGTCGTGATGTTCGGGAGAGACTGATTCAGCGCCTGCACGCCGCCGTTCGCGCGGCCGTTGCTCCCTGTCCCCGCTTTCGGATGAAGAGCAAGCTCATGAACCGAACCGTCGCTCGATATAGTCTTCGACGATTCCCTGGAACTCCCGTGCGATGCCCTCGCCGCGCAGCGTCATTGCCTTCTGTCCGTCGATAAACACGGGCGCGGCGGGTGCCTCCCCGGTGCCCGGAAGGCTGATGCCGATGTCGGCATGCTTGCTTTCGCCGGGGCCATTGACGATGCAGCCCATGACCGCGACCTTCATGTTCTCGACCCCGGGGTAGCGGCCGCGCCATATCGGCATCTGCAGCCTCAGGTAGTCGTCAATTTGCTTGGCCAGCTCCTGGAAGGTGGTGCTCGTCGTACGCCCGCAGCCAGGGCAGGCGGTGACGCTCGGATTGAAGTGACGCAGCCCCAGCGCCTGCAGGATCTCCAGCGCCACCACCACCTCCTGCGTGCGCGACTCGCCGGGTTGCGGCGTGAGCGATACGCGGATGGTGTCGCCGATCCCTTCCTGGAGCAGCACCGAGAGCGCTGTGGCGGAAGCCACAGTTCCCTTGACGCCCATCCCGGCTTCGGTAAGGCCGAGGTGCAGCGGATAGTCGCAGCGGCGGCTGAGAGCGCGATAGACGCTGATCAAGTCCTGCACGCCACTCACCTTGCAGCTGATGATGATCTGATTTGCGTTGAGCCCCAGCTCGCGGGCATAGCCGGCAGACTGAAGCGCAGAGATCACCAGCGCCTGGTACATCACCTGCTTCGCATCCCATGGCTCGGCGCGGCGGGCGTTCTCGTCCATCAACGTCGCAAGCAGCTCCTGGTCCAGGCTGCCCCAGTTGACGCCGATCCGCACCGCCTTGTCCCAGCGGCAGGCCGCTTCGATCATCTGGGCAAACTGTCGATCGCGCTTGTCGCCCTTGCCGACGTTGCCAGGGTTGATGCGGTACTTCGACAGAGCCTGCGCGCAGTCGGGATACTCGGTCAGAAGCCGGTGCCCGTTGTAGTGGAAATCGCCGATCAGAGGAACGGCCACACCCATGCGGTCAAGCTGCTCACGGATGTGGGGCACCGCCTGCGCGGCTTCCGGCGTGTTCACCGTGATGCGAACCAGCTCGGAACCGGCCGTCGCCAGCTCCTTGACCTGGATGGCGGTCTCGATCACGTCGACGGTGTCCGTATTCGTCATCGCCTGTACGCGCACAGGTGCATCGCCCCCGATCGTGACGATGTGGTCGCCCCACGCCACGCGTGCCTGGCGCGTGTGTCGCTCGCCGGGCGAGGCAGCGGGAATCAGTTCCTCGAAAGAGTCGGTCATTCGGTTTACTTCAGCTCCAGGTGCGCAATGTTTTCGCGCCCGGCATTGAGCGGCACCGGCTTGCCGCGAAAGCTCAGGTCGATGGCCGCGGCATTTCCGATCGTCACTCGCAGCGGTACCGGCCCTTCGACCGTGACGGCCTCGGCTGGCTTCAACGTACGCGCAATGAGCACCTGCCCATCGGCTGCGCGAACTTCCACCCATGACGTGGCCCGGGCCTGCACAGTCAGCCCGGCGGCCTCGCCGGCCGCCGCACTGGCGGGGGTTCCAGGCGCTGCCGCAGTGACAGGCAATTGAGCGCCGGCCGATACACCGCTGGCCGGTGCGGCTGCGGGTGATGTGCCGAGAACCTGTCCCGCCGTCCCTGGCCCGCTCGCCGGCGCTGCATTTGGATCGCTCGTGACAGCCGACCCCGCTGGCAGGATCGTTTCCGTCACGGTCGACGTCGTTGGCTGCACAGAAGCCGGAACCGTCCGGTTGTCAGGCCGTATCCACGGAGGCAACCTCCATGCGGCAGGCGGCACCACGTATACGACAGCGGCCGCGACTAACAGGATCACTGCACCCCACAATGCCGGCGTACTGACAGACGGCCAGTGGCGGCCCTCGCGCCGTGCAGTGCGCGGGCGGAAAGGCCGGTTCAGGCCAATGGTGGAATCGAGGTCAGCACTGGCGGCCTGGGGAAGGCGCGCCAGCACGGGCGCAGGATCAAGCTTGAGCACCCGGCACACCGCCTGAGCCAACGCGCGCACGAAGGTCGCGTCGGGCAATTCGTCGTAGCGATCGGCCTCCAGCGCTTCCAGCTTGCGCGGCGTGACCTTGATGGCGGCAGCAAGCGCGGCAATGTGCATCCCCTGTGCGAGTCGTGCCTCGCGCAACAATGCACCGGCGCTGGCGCCCGCGCTCGCAGCGCTCCGCCCGGCCGCCTCACTCATCGAAGCGCCCCTGCTCGAAGGCCAGCGTCTCGGGCGCCTGTGGATAGCGAGCCCGCAGCTGCCGACCGAGATCCTGGACCGCGCCCCGATTGCCCAGGCGGTTCTCGATACGCGCACCCAGCCATAAGGTCTGGGCATTCGTCTGGTCAGGATTGGAGTTGATCCGGCGAACGTAGAAACGCGCACGCTCGAAGTCCCCGCGGTGGTACAAGACCTCCGACAGATTGAGCGCCGCGGCCGGATTGGCCGGATCCATCTCGTACGACTTGATGAGAAGCCGCTCCGCTTCGGGCCAATGTCCGGCGCGCGCTTCGCACACGCCCTGGGCCAGCAGCGTTCGCTGCGGCTGTCGGTACTGCAGCTGCTGAAGCGCCCGCTCGAATTCCGCCTGCGCTTCCGGGAACCGCTGCTGCTGGCAGAGGAACCAGGCGAAATTGTGCATCGTGTCGCCGTCGCGAGGGTTGAGCTGCAGCGAGCGGCGGAAGCTTTCCTCTGCCAGTCGTGGCTCGCCCATGCTGGCGTAAATCAGGCCGCGCAGGCTGTAGGCATCGGACGAGTTCGGGTTGGCAGCGAGCGCCTGCTTGACCTCGTCAAGCGCGGTTTCCTTCTGGCCCCGTGCGAAGTACGCGGAGGCCAGCTCAAGGCGTACCTTGACGCGGCGGTCGGCATCGGTTTGGTCAAACTCGGTCACTGGCTCCGCCGGAGGCCGGACTTTTCCTGCACCCGTACATCCGGCGAGCACAAGCGTCGCCATCAGGATGACAGACCAGCGTCGGGTTCGTCGCATCGGCAGCGCCCTCCTGTTGTCGTAGCTCGTTCAATGAAACTTCAGTGCCGCTCAACTGATCGGGGCGCCGCCGTCGGATGGAGCCGGATCGGCGCGCGCTTCAGCCGCTCGTGCACGCGGGTCCTGTCCTGCACCTCGCCGGCGAGCTGTCCGCAGGCAGCGTCGATGTCGTCGCCACGCGTCTTGCGCACGGTGGTGACGATGCCGGCATCCTGAAGCACTGCGGCGAATGCCTGCACGCGCTCTCGTGACGAGCGCTTCAGCCCCGATTCTGGAAAGGGGTTGAACGGGATGAGGTTGAACTTGCAGGCAATCGGGCCGAGTCCCTGTACAGCCGGATGGCGCCCTGCGACGAGGT
>DASTGE010000743.1:0-2829 GCA_035719405.1 Burkholderiaceae bacterium | reverse complement strand
CTTGACCTTGAACACCGCCCAACGGCAACGGCACCGTGATGCTGTCGGGCTTCGCCAAGAACGCCGCCGAGAAGGAGACCGCCGAAAGGATTGCGAGGAACGTCAAGGGCGTGAAGGCGGTGAAGAACGAAATCGCCGTGCGGCCTTAAGCGCCGCCGCTCGGTGGACCGGAGATGCCCCGAGTTCCGCGCGGTATCACCGGGTTTTGGTCAAACGCCCCAGACAATTTCCCCTCTTCGCGTCAGCGCAGATCTCATCTTTTCAAGGAGCGGCCTCACGCCATCGTTGCATGAATCGGGGGCATTCATCTTGGCTTCCTCTTCCGACCCCTGAAGCGTTTCGTTTCCTCGATCGCCTTGATGGCCGCCGGCAGCGCCGCGGGCTCGATGATGCCCTGCGGTGCCGGCCCCTTGCCGATGATGCGCAGCAGTTGAGCGCACAAAGGTTTCCTGATGATTGCGCAAGATAAGGGAGCCAAGCCGAGGGCAGCTGCCAGGGCCATCACACGACCGCACCGAACAAGGCCCCCGCGCCTGCGGAAATGCCGAGTTCGTCGCGCCCGTGGGCCCCGATGGCGTCATGCGCCATCAACTGCGCCGCCACCTGCTGCGCGAACCCGGGTTCCAGCCCGCGGCCGACATAGATGGCCGCCGCCAGTTCGTGCAACTCCGCCGCAGGATCCTTGTCGAGTTCCGCCCGTTCGCGCAACAAGTCTGCATTCTCGGTGTCCGCCCGGGAATGCACTGAGACGTATTCCCCCGCGGCCATTGACATGGCCCCGGCCACCAGCCCCGCAACGCCAGTTATCAGGACGTTGCCGTGGACCGAGCCGGCTGCAGCAACCACGACCACCAGGCTGGCTGTCGACACCAGGCCGTCGTTGGCGCCCAGAACCGCCGCGCGCAACCAGCCGATGCGCTCAGTGCGATGACGCTCAGTGTGGCGGCGTGTCGATCTCATGCACCCGAATCTCAGTGGGTCGACGCGAGGAGTCGGCCTGAATGATGATCCGTAAGCCGCCGGGCTCGACGTGGGTTCGGCCTGATTGCCCGAGCGCACAGCTATTAATAGGTCCGAGAACCGCCGCGGGGCGTGATTCGCCTCAGGCTCTTCATCGCGTCGACGATGTCCTGGGCTTGATTGACCGCGGTCCGTACGCGGCCTTCGTCGTTCTTCGTCGTTTCGAGTCGGGCCGGAGGCGCCATCAGTTCGCGTGCGATTCCGACTGCCATGATCTCCCTGCGGAATTCAGCGAGCATGGCCGGCGGCTGCTTTTTCGGTTTGGCTTGCAGGCGGCGCATGCCATTGAGCATGACGCGCTTGACTTCGCCGATGATTTGCGGCATTGCGCACTTGACCGAAAAAGCCTCGGGCAACACGCGCTTCAGGAATGCCTCGTCGACAACGGGTTGCGCCTTCCACACACACACGTTCCGATATTTGCGTGGGGGGAGATTACGGGGATCGTGACTGCCCGCAGCGTCTTGCGCCTGCTGCTTTGCGTTTGGCAAGCCTTCCGGCAGGTACTTCCACCGCTTCTTTATCCTGGCTCCATTCCAGTCGCTCCGACTCGTCGCGCTGTCCGGACTAAAGACAGCAGGACCATCCTTCCATGCGTCCATGACAATGTCACGATCGTCCGGCTCTGGGGGTTCAGTGCAAAGGTCAAAGATTCTTGAAGGGTTTCGTACCAATGCCTCCGCCCAAGAGTGGTCAACCCGATCGTTGGTGTAGTAGACCGTCATTCCGTCGCTCTGGCTGTTCAGGCGCGCTGCATGAGCAAGAGCGCTAAGTTGCGCGTGCTCGGCACAGTTGCCTGCACCTGCCCAGATTGATGCAGCAGTGCGTCCGGCGACAAATGGCTTCTTCAAATTTCGGCCGCCTTCTGTACGTGTCGTCGATGCCCCCCGGCTTGCGATGATGTCTTCGCGCGCGTTGCCCCTTCCAAAGGGAAGCAGCGCCCGCACTTCACGAACGCTGTCATTGGCTGCCCGCAATCGCTCGAAGTCCTCGCCTTCGACCTTCCGGCCGTCGAGTGCACGCGCCAGCAGGTAGCCGGCAAGGGGCATCTCTTCAGGAATCACCGCTTTATTCGAGCGGAGAGGGATGGTGGCGGACAGACCTTGATCGGTAAGGCGATGCCCTATCGGGCGCTTGGATCCCAGTCCAACAGGCGCGTGCGCCGAGTTCTGAGGTGCGCGCGACGGAAGTCCCGGTGGAGGTTGAAGGCGGGGCGCATCTGCGGTAACCCCGGACGGCGAAGCCTGCTTCTCGGCCACGTCGGGCGCAATAGAAGCTTTACGGAAATTGCCATCAACGCGATACATGCCGGACTCCCTGCTGGCGCGGTTGAACTTGAATATCAAGCGGCTTCCGGTCCTTTGCAAGATGCAATGAAATGGCTCGACCCGCCCCCATATTTACAATAACGCGATCCATGATTTCCATCATTCAGGATGAGTGGATTCATGATTTCGATCATGCCGCAAGGCAAGATTTGTTGAGTGAGGCAGACCGAAGGGGCAAGTGGTGAACCGAAGCGGGCCGTCAAGGCCCCGCGGCTCGAGGGTCTTCAACTTCCAGGCGAGCGCGCGCGCTGTCTTGCCGAAGCCATCTGGGGTCTGACAATCGACAGTCTCGTCGCGTGATTGGGAAGGGGCGCTGAAGTTGACAAGGTAAGCATCGCCGTAGTCGGCCAAGACCTGTGCCTGGGATCTGTCGTCGCCTTCGGGGAACAGCTTATCCAGTGCAACCAGAGCCACGGCCACCGTCGCTGGGCGCGCCGTCCTTGCCCGTGAGGTCGAACATCGAAAGGCAGGAGCCGGGCGT
>DASTGE010000742.1:0-8203 GCA_035719405.1 Burkholderiaceae bacterium | reverse complement strand
AGAACAAGAAGGGTGGTTTACTCGGCAAGAAGCTCGAGGCGGTCGTGGTCGATCCGGCCTCGAACTGGCCACTGTTCGCCGAGAAGGCGCGTGAGCTGATCACCAAGAACCAGGTTGCCGCGGTGTTCGGCTGCTGGACCTCGGTGAGCCGCAAGTCGGTGCTGCCGGTGTTCGAGGAGACCAACTCGCTGCTGTTCTACCCGGTGCAGTACGAGGGCGAGGAGCTCTCGAAGAACGTGTTCTACACGGGCGCGGCGCCGAACCAGCAGGCCATCCCGGCCGTCGAGTACCTGATGAGCAAGGACGGCGGCTCGGCCAAGCGCTGGGTCCTGCTGGGCACCGACTACGTCTATCCGCGCACCACCAACAAGATCCTGCGTGCCTTCCTGCAGAGCAAGGGCATCAGCGATGCCGACATCATGGAGGAGTACACGCCGTTCGGCCATGCCGATTACCAGAGCATCATCGCCAAGATCAAGAAGTTCGCGGCCGAGGGCAAGAAGACGGCCGTCGTGTCGACGATCAACGGCGACTCCAACGTGCCGTTCTACAAGGAACTGGGCAATCAAGGCATGAAGGCCACCGACGTGCCCGTGGTCGCGTTCTCGGTCGGCGAGGAGGAACTGCGCGGCGTCGACACCAAGCCGCTGGTGGGCCACCTCGCGGCATGGAACTACTTCATGTCGATCAAGAACCCGACCAACGAGGCGTTCATCAAGGCGTGGACCGCCTACGCCAAGGCGAAGAACATTCCCGGCCACAAGGACAAGCCGCTCACCAACGATCCGATGGAAGCCACGTACATCGGCATGCACATGTGGGCGCAGGCGGTCGAGAAGGCCAAGTCGACCGATGTCGACAAGGTGATCGCGGCGATGGCCGGCCAGACCTTCAAGGCCCCCGATGGCTTCACCATCACGATGGACCCGAAGAACCACCACCTGCACAAGCCCGTCTTCATCGGCGAGGTGAAGAGCGACGGCCAGTTCAACGTGGTGTGGAAGACGCCGGGTCCGATCAAGGCGCAGCCCTGGAGCCCCTTCATTCCCGAGAACAAGGGCAAGAAGGACGAGCCCGTGCTGGCCAAGCAGTGACGCGCATCTGACGCGGCACTCCGGGACGCGCCGCACGCCGCCTTGATGCGGGCCGGCGCGTTCTCTTCCATGACTTGAAGGATCCAATGCTGTACCGACTCTGCATGGCCTGCCTGCTCGCGCTCGTGAGCGTCGGCGCCCACGCCCTCGATGCGGCGGCGATGCGGGCGATTGCCACGGGCGACAACGACGCGCGCATCGCGGCCTTGCAGCAGGGCGTGTCGCGTGCGGATCCTCAACTGGTGACCTTCGTGCAGGCGCTGCTCGACGAGCAGGTCAAATTCAACGCGGATCATGTCTTCATCGTCCGCGACGGCAAGGCGATCGATGCGGCGACCGGCCAGCCGATGACGCTCCCCGAGGGCGTGGAGGATCCCATCAACAACAACCGCATGCGTCGCGAGCTGGAAGCCGCCATGGCGGCCCTCAAGCTGTTTTCGCCGGACGCCGGCACGCGCGGGAAGGCGATTGCCGAACTCAGGGACCAGGCCGACGAGAGCAGGCTGCCGCTGGTCGAGAAGGCGGAGGCGCAGGAGACCGATCCCCGCCTGAAGGCCCAGCTAGGCCTGCTGAGGGCGGCCGTGCAGATCGGCAGCCCATCGAAGGACAAGCGTCTCGCCGCGGCCGGGCTGCTTGCGGGCAGTGACCAGCCGGGGACCCGGTCGTTGCTGCGCGAGCGCCTTGCGCCCGGCATCGAGACCGATCCCGAGGTGCGGGGGCAACTGCAGCTGGCACTGTCGTCCGTCGAGTCGCGGCTCGCGTGGGGCGAAGGGCTCGGTGTGGCGTTCACCGGCGCGAGCCTGGGGTCGATCCTCCTGCTCGTGGCGCTTGGCCTTGCCATCACCTACGGCCTGATGGGCGTGATCAACATGGCTCACGGCGAGCTGATGATGATCGGCGCGTATGCGACCTACGTCGTGCAGAACCTGTTCCGCGCCCACCTGCCGGCCGCGGCGTTCGACTGGTACATCGTCGCTGCGATCCCCGCGGCCTTTCTCGCGTCGGCCTTCGTCGGGGGGGTGCTGGAGCGAAGCGTGATCCGATGGCTTTACGGCCGCCCGCTCGAGACGCTGCTCGCGACCTGGGGCATCAGCCTCGTGCTGATGCAGGCCGTGCGCTCGATCTTCGGAGCGCAGAACGTGCGGGTCGAGAACCCGTCCTGGCTGTCCGGCGGCGTGGACGTGATGAGCAACCTCACGCTGCCCTACAACCGCATTGCGATCCTCGTGTTCGCGGGACTGGTCCTGGCCGGCGTCGCGTTGCTGATCGCAAGGACGCGGCTGGGCCTGTTCGTTCGAGGCGTGACGCAGAACCGTCGCATGGCGGCGTGCATGGGTGTCAACACGGTCCGCGTCGACATGTATGCGTTCGCGCTCGGCGCGGGAATCGCGGGCTTGGCCGGATGCGCCTTGAGCCAGGTGGGCAATGTCGGTCCTGACCTCGGTCAGGGCTACATCGTCGACTCGTTCATGGTGGTGGTGCTTGGCGGCGTCGGGCAGTTGGCCGGCACCGTGTACGCCGCCCTGGGGCTGGGCATCATCAACAAGCTCCTCGAAGGCTGGGCGGGCGCCGTGCTCGCCAAGATCATGGTGCTGGTGTTCATTGTGGTGTTCATTCAGAAGCGGCCCCAAGGGCTCTTTGCGCTCAAAGGCAGGAGCGCAGAAGCATGAGCGCGGTGCCCGACGACATTGCGCCGAGTCCCGCTCCCGTGCCCATCCCCGCCACGACACGGCATGACTTCACCCTCTCCCGCCCGCGGGAGAGGGCAGGGGTGAGGGCGGCAGTGGCCCTCGCACTGACGACCCTCTGCGTGCTCGTGCCCATCCTCGCCATTGTCGTGCCCGCCCAGAGCGCATTTCATCTCTCGGACTACCACGTCTCCCTCATCGGGAAGATCATGTGCTACGCGATCTGCGCGCTGGCCATGGATCTGATCTGGGGCTACACCGGGATCCTGTCGCTCGGCCACGGCCTGTTCTTCGCGCTCGGCGGCTATGCCATGGGCATGTACCTCATGCGCCAGATCGGCAGCGACGGGCAGTACCGCATGCCGATGCCGGATTTCATGGTGTTCCTCAACTGGAAGCAGTTCCCCTGGCATTGGGCGGTGAGCGATTCGTTCATCGCGCAGGTGTTGCTGGTGCTGCTGGTGCCTGGGCTGCTGGCCTTCGTGTTCGGCTTCTTCGCGTTCCGCTCCCGCATCAAGGGCGTGTACTTCTCGATCATCACGCAGGCCATGACCTTCGCCGCGATGCTGCTGTTCTTCCGCAACGAGACGGGCTTTGGCGGCAACAACGGTTTCACCGACTTCAAGCGCATTCTCGGCACCCCGATCGCCACGCCGCAAATGCGGGTGGCGCTGTTCGTGATCACCGGGCTCGTGCTGGTCGGCTTCTTCCTCATGGCGCGCGCCATCGTTCAGAGCAAGTATGGCCGCGTGCTGCAGGCCGTCCGCGATGCGGAAAGCCGGGTGATGTTCAGTGGCTACGATCCCGTCGCCTACAAGCTCTCGATCTGGACGCTGTCGGCCGTGATGTGCGCCGTGGCCGGTGCGCTTTACGTGCCGCAGGTGGGCATCATCAACCCGAGCGAGATGTCGCCTGCCGCCAGCATCGAGATCGCGATCTGGACGGCGGTGGGCGGTCGGGCGACGTTGCTCGGGCCGATCGTGGGCGCGTTCTTCGTCAACGGCGCCAAGAGCTGGTTCACGCAGGCCTTCCCGGAGTTCTGGCTGTACTTCCTCGGGGCGCTCTTCATCGCGGTCACGCTGTTCCTGCCCGACGGCATCGTCGGTCTCTTCAAGCGCGCGAAGGAGAAGCGGCAATGACGCCCGAATTGCAGGACGCACTCACCGAGCACAAGCGGGCTCACGACGAGCGCGTGGCACGCGAGGCCGGCGAGTCGGGCGGACGCGAAGCGTCCTACGGCCGCCTGCTGCATCTCGGCCAGCCCGACTTCGCGCATGGCATCGCGCTATACGTCGATGACATCACCGTCAGCTTCGACGGCTTCAAGGCGCTCCATGCGTTGACGCTGTCCATCCTGGTCGGCGAACTGCGTTGCATCATCGGGCCCAACGGCGCGGGCAAGACGACGATGATGGACGTGATCACCGGCAAGACACGGCCCGATTCGGGGAAGGTCCACTTCGGCTCGAACATCAATCTGCTGCGGCTGCGCGAGAACGAGATTGCACAGATCGGCATCGGGCGAAAGTTCCAGAAGCCGACCGTGTATGAGCCGCTCTCGGTGTTCGAGAACCTCGAATTGGCACTGAAGGCGGATCGCCGTGTACGTGCGAGCCTTTTCTCCAGACTCCATGACGCGCAACTCGATCGCATCAGCGAAGTGTTGACGCTGATCCATCTGCGCCACGAGGCGCATCGTGTTGCGGGACTGCTTTCGCACGGTCAGAAGCAATGGCTGGAGATCGGCATGCTGCTGATGCAGGAACCGAAGCTGCTGCTGCTCGACGAGCCGGTGGCCGGCATGACCGACGAAGAGACGGAGCGCACAGCCGAGCTCTTCCTCTCGCTGGAGGGCCTGCATTCGCTCGTCGTCGTGGAGCACGACATGAAGTTCGTCGAGTTGCTGACCGAGGGTCACAAGACCGTGACCGTGCTGCATGAGGGAAGCGTGCTGGCCGAAGGGCGCCTCAGCGACGTGCAGGACAACGAGAAGGTGGTGGAGGTTTACCTTGGCAGATAGCCTTCTGCAGGTCGAGGGGCTGAACCAGTATTACGGCGGCTCCCACATTCTGCGCAACGTGAGCCTTCAGGCGCACCGGGGTGAGGTGACGGTGATCCTCGGGCGCAATGGCGTCGGCAAGACGACGCTGCTGCGCTGCCTGATGGGCATCGTGCCGATCAAGACGGGCCGCATGACGCTGGCCGGCGAAGACATCACGCGCAACACCTCTTACGAGCGCGTGCGTCGAGGCCTGGGCTATGTGCCGCAGGGCCGTGAGATCTTCGCTCGACTCACTGTCGAGGAGAACCTGCGAATGGGCCTCGCGACGCGCCCGGCCGGCACCCCGATTCCGTCGGAGCTGTTCGAGCTGTTTCCCGTGTTGAAGACGATGCTGAACCGGCGCGGCGGCGATCTTTCAGGCGGACAGCAGCAGCAGCTGGCGATCGCCCGCGCGCTCGCCGCGAGCCCGCGGCTTCTGATCCTCGACGAGCCGACCGAAGGGATCCAACCCAGCATCATCAAGGACATCGGTCGCGTCATCCGCATGCTGGCCGCAGGAGGCAGCATGGCAATCGTGCTGGTGGAGCAGTACTACGACTTCGCGGCCGGGCTGGCCGACCAGTATCTGGTGATGGAACGTGGCGAAGTGGTCAAGCGCGGACGCGGGGCGGACATGGAGGCAGATGGCGTGCGGGGGTTGATGTCCATCTGAAGCCCCCTCGCGTCCCGCCGGAGGGGAGAGGGAGTAATCCCGCGCAGTGGTTGGTTCCGAAGCGCAAGCCGGCAGCGCCGCGGGTGCACTGGAGAGCCGAAAAGACAAACGGCGATGACGCCTGCGCGTCATCGCCGTCGTTCAAACCCGGCGCGCGGGGATTACTTGTTCGAGCCTTCGCCGGGCTTGGTATCGCCGGCCTTCACTGCGGCAGCGGCCTTGGCCTTGCGCTCGGCGCGGGTCGTCGTGGGACCACCTTCGGCGACCGGATCCTTGTTCGAGCCTTCGCCGGCCTTGGTTTCGCCGGCCTTCACTGCGGCGGCAGCCTTGGCCTTGCGCTCGGCGCGGGTGGTGGTGGGGCCGCCGGTGGTGACGGGATCCTTGGGACCGGCTTCGCCGACCTGCGTTTCGCCGGCCTTCACGGCGGCCTTGGTTTCGGCCTTCACCTCGGCACGCGACTTCGCGCCCGATGCGGCATCGGCAGGCATGGCACCGGTGTGCGAAGCGGCCATGGCGTGGGCGGCGAACAGCGCGAAGATGCCGGCGGTCACGGCAGCGACGGTATTCTTCATCGTCATTTTGATCTCCTGAGTGAATACGATACGAACGAGTCTGGATCAATGTTATAGCCGAGCCGCATGCGACGACACGACGCAAGGCAGCAGCCGGTTGAATACGCGCTGACACTTGATCTGCCAGCACGAAATCGATCGGGGCCGAAGATGATAACGTCGGCGATTCATTGGGGTTGACTTGGGCCGTCAGTGTCGCGATGTTGCGACGAACCGGGACACCGACAAAAAGGAACGGCAACGCCGTGTGTCCCGGCGTTGCCGCAACATGTGCCTGACCTTCGGCCAGCCACTCAGGATCGTCGGGGCAGGCCTTGATGCTTGCGCCGCTTCAGTCGGCTCAACGGCCGGTTCCGGTCATATTGGGGGAACTGCCCTCCACACCACCACGATCCTGGTGCACCGTGCTCAACTCACCATGAGGAATGGCCTGGCGTCGGACGAGCGCGCGGGTCTCGGCCTTCACCTCGTCACGGGTGGGAATGACGCTGTTGCTCGAAGACGTCGCGCTGCCTGAGTCCGTCGTGCTGCCGCTGCCGCCCCTGCTGCCCGAGACACTGGGCGGCACGACCTCGGCGGGCATGGTCGAGGGTGGGGTGGTGACAGTCGAACCGCTGTTGTCCGGAGTCATCGTGCCCGAACCGACGCCGCTGGCGCCCGCGCCGCCGCCCGATTGCGCCATGCAAACGCCACACAGCCCAAGAGCCGCTGTCACAGCCGAGACGATCTTCTGCAAGGAGGTCATCGCAAGGCTCCTTCTTCGACCTGAAAGAAGGTATGAAGCCGGAACGCCGGGATTTGTTCCTGGGTGTGTCGCAATAGGACGCAATTGGACGCAGTTTTGACAGGTGATTCACCATTGATGCCGGTTCGAGGCGTTATGGTTTCATTGCTTCGGCAGTTTCGGCCGGGATTATCCCTGCACCCTTGCCCCCTCCTGGGGCCAGGTTCAGCGGCCCCCAGCGAGTTCCGCGAAGGTCTCGAAGCCTCCCCAGAACATCCGTTTGCCGTCGAACGGCATCTTCGATGGGTCCATCGATTCCTTCAGTTGAGGGTCTTCCATCACTGCCTTGCTGATGCGGTCGCGGTCTTCTGTGCTTCGGTAAACAACCCATGACAGCGCGATCACCTCGTCGCCCTTGAGTTGCACGGCCTGGGGAAAGGACGTGAGTTTGCCGGCCTGAGCATCGTCGCTGATGGAATCCGAGTAGTACAGAGCGCCATGGCGCATGGTGAGCATTGCCCCATTCCGTTGACATGCGCTTGTAGGTTTCAAGGTTGGCTCGGGGAACGGGGATGACGATGGCGTCGATGTAGTGCGACATGGAACCTCCGCGGCTGAATTCGGGTGGATCAGGTTGCGCCCGACACGGTTCCTTTTCGAGCGGGCGTGACGCCGCGCCAGGGTGTCGGGTCAGCCGCAGAATTGTGCCCCCGTGCCTGAAGCCAGATCGGAAGTCGGTTCACAGACGAGGGTGATCTTGACAATCCGCCTCGCATAAGTCCCACGCTCGCGGTAGCGTCGCGTTGCAAGAACTTACGGGGGCAGAGGATGAGAAGACTTCCCGGTCCGGATGCTCATGACATCCGCAATTGGTGATCGGTTCAATTCGTGGTCGCAACGATCCCGCTTTTTGTGTCGTCGAGCATCCGGTCCGACCGGACGGGCCACTCGTGCAGGGGGGGTCTTGCGACATTTCCGGATGTCGCGCTTCGGTCGGACGTACAGGATTTCGCTTGGCGGCAAAGCACGATGCTCGCATGCCCTTTAATAGAAAGTTCACCAACTCGTCTTGAGAAAAGATCTTGTCAGATTCGAGCAGAAGTGCGGGACTCGGCGCCGGCGGATCGGGTACCTCGTCCATCAATAGGGGCAGCCAGAGCGAACTCGGGGGGAATCGTCAAGGCGGCGCAAGCACACAAGCCGCCGCGGCGTCCAGATCGCGCGCAGCGACGAGCGGATTGTCTGGCCGGCAAACGATGACGGTTTCGCGGCGGTCGATATCCAGGGCGAGCGTCAGCGCACCCAGACTTTCTAGTCAAGCGCAAGCAGTGGCATCGCTCTCGCCTCTTTCCCGGGGCGCTCCGACATATCAGCCGGCCGCCTCTTCTTCTTCAAGTACGGCATCCGGGGT
>DASTGE010000741.1:0-6287 GCA_035719405.1 Burkholderiaceae bacterium | reverse complement strand
AGGAGGTTGAGCAGCCATCACTGCCCGATGTTTTCGAGCAGGCATCGCGTATCTCGAGTTGGTCATGGCACCCGCTCGTTTCGATCGTCATGACGACCTCGGACACACCAGTCTCGTTACTGCGGGAGTGCCTGGACAGCGTTCTGGCTCAGAGTTATCCGCATTGGGAACTGTGCATTGCAGACGATGCGTCCGTGTGCACGGAAGTCCGGACGCTGCTGAGCGGATACGCGAAGCGCGAGGCTCGCATCAAGCTTCGGATGCGCGAGCGTCGCAGCCAGGTTTCGCGGGCGAGTAACGACGCCCTGGAACTGGCCTGCGGCGACTTCATCGCCCTGCTCGACCAGGAAGGCGTGCTGGCGCGACATGCGCTGTTCACCCTGGTCGAGGCTTTGCAGGAGCGGCCCGCAAGTCAGATCTTGTATTCGGATGAGGACAGGGTTGGCGCCGATGGCAGCCGGTGCGACGCCTTCTTCAAGCCTGACTGGTCTTCCGACCTGCTGCGCTCCCACAACTACGTATCGCATCTATTGATGTTGCGACGTGATCTCGTCGAGACGGTCGGAGGATTCCGGGACGGTTTTGAGGGGAGCGAGCACTACGACCTGCTGTTGCGTTGTCTCGCACACCTGAAGGACCGTGCAGCAGTCTTGCACGTGCCAAGTGTGCTTTACCACTGGCGCAAGCCCCTCAACTCGACGCCGGCAGCGCATGAGCAGAAGCCGATGGAAACAGAGTCTGCCAGACGCGCGTTGCAGGAACACGCCGATGTCTGCAGCCCCGGCGTGCATGTGAGCGTGATAGCTCCGGGCCTCTATCGGCACCGGTGGCCTATTCCCGACCCGGCGCCCCTGGTGAGTCTGATCGTGCCCACTCGGGACGGACTGCACCTTCTGCACCGCTGCATCGATTCCATTGTTCAGCGCACGACTTACCCGCACTACGAGATCCTGGTGGTCGACAACCAGTCAGCCGACCGCGAGACGCTGGCGTATCTCGAGCTTCTGCCTGTCGTCAGTCGCGGCCGCGTGCGAGTGCTGTCCTACGACCATCGCTTCAACTACGCAGCGATCAACAACCACGCGACTCGCCATGCGCGAGGCACCGTGCTCGGGCTGGTCAACAACGATGTCGAAGTGATCAGCCCCGACTGGCTGACGGAGATGACAAGCCACACGGTGCGGGAGGAAATCGGCTGTGTGGGTGCGAAGCTTTACTACCCGGACGAGACGATCCAACATGCGGGCATCGTTCTGAATGGGGAAGGCGTCGCGAGGCATCCGCACAAGCATGTCGAGCGCGGTTCCGAGGGCTACTTCAGCCAGTTGCGCGTGGTGCGCAATGTGAGCGCCGTCACGGGAGCAGTGCTGCTCGTGCGTAAGGCCGTCTACGAAGCGGTCGGCGGTATGGATGAGGAGCACTTGGAGGTGGCCTTCAGCGACGTGGATCTTTGCCTGAAGGTCAGGGCTGCGGGCCTGTCCAACTTGTGGACGCCCTTTGCGGAGTTCTACCACCACGAAGCGAAGACTCGCGGCAGCGACACGGCGCCGGAGAAACAGGCTCGTCTTCAGCGTGAAGCCGAGGTCATGAAGACGCGTTGGGGCCGTCTGCTCGAACGCGATCCGTTCCACAGCCCCAACCTCGCGCTCCTTCGCCAGGAGTTCAGGTGAATTTGAAAGTCTCAGGAAGGAGACGTTCGCAATGAAGGTAATGACGGTTTTCGGCACGAGGCCGGAAGCGATCAAGATGGCGCCGCTGGTCAAGGCGTTGCAGCGACAGCCGGGAATCAAGGGTCTGGTGTGTGTCACCGCGCAGCACCGGCAGATGCTCGATCAGGTGCTGGAGCTGTTCGAGATCGAGCCTGATTTTGATCTCGACGTGATGCGCCCGGGACAAAACCTTCTATCCATCACCGCCGAGATTCTCAAAGGAATGAGCACGGTCTTCGCGGAAGGCAGGCCGGACGTCGTGCTTGTGCACGGGGATACGACGACCACGCTCGCCGCCTCGCTTGCTGCGCACTATGTCCGTGTGCCCGTCGGGCATGTCGAGGCCGGCTTGCGTACCGGAAACCTTTATTCACCCTGGCCGGAAGAAGCAAACCGCAAGTTGACGGGTGCGTTGGCCGATCTTCACTTTGCGCCGACTCCAATTTCTCGGCAGAACCTGCTAAGGGAGAACGTTTCGGAAGACAGGATCTTCGTCACGGGAAATACCGTGGTCGATACCCTTCTCATGGTGACCCGCAAACTCGACGCCGATCCAATGCTACGGGTGAAGCTGGATGCACGTTTCCCGTTCCTGCGCGCCGATGCACGCATGGTGCTCATCACCGGGCATCGCCGCGAAAGCTTCGGCGAAGGCTTTGAACGCATTTGCGCTGCGATTGCCATCCTGGCACGACGTTTTTCAAATGTGGACTTCGTCTATCCGGTGCATCTCAATCCCAATGTGCGCGACCCCGTCAACCGCACATTGAGTGGCATCGGAAACGTGCACCTCATCGAGCCTCAGGATTACCTTCCATTCGTCTACCTGATGGCCCGGTCCCACCTCATCCTGACGGACTCCGGAGGCATTCAGGAGGAGGCGCCCTCCCTTGGCAAGCCGGTGCTGGTGATGCGAGACACCACGGAGCGGCCCGAGGCTGTGGAGGCGGGCACCGTACGTCTGGTCGGGACACAGCGCGACAGTGTCGTTGAAGGAGTGTCGACGCTGCTTGAAGACGAAGCGCAACGCCTGCAAATGAGCATTTCACACAACCCCTACGGCGATGGCAAAGCCTGCTCACGGATCGTCGAAATCCTCGTCAATCGGCACCTTCAACTTGCCTGAGGCAGCATGAATAACGCATCTTCCTTCAATACCGTTTCAGTCATCGGCCTCGGCTATATCGGTCTGCCGACAGCCGCCATGTTTGCTTCGCGCCGGACCCGTGTGATCGGCGTCGATTGCAATGCCAAGGTCGTCGAAATGATCAATCGGGGTCAAATCCACATCGTGGAGCCTGAGTTGGACATCGTCGTGCATGGCGTGGTAAGCGAGGGATACCTCCGGGCCACGACGAAGCCCGAGCCTGCCGATGCCTTCTTGATCGCGGTGCCGACGCCGTTCAAGGAGGGCTTCGCGCCCGACCTCGCGTTCGTGGAATGCGCGGCCCGCTCCATAGCACCCGTGCTGAAGCGAGGGGACCTCGTCATCCTCGAGTCGACCTCGCCGGTCGGTACCACTGAGCAGGTGAGTGCATGGCTTGCGGAGTGCCGGCCCGACCTGCGCTTTCCCAAGTGGGGCACTGACGGGCCGGCGGACGTCTGCGTTGCCTATTGCCCCGAACGCGTGTTGCCGGGCCAGGTCGTTCATGAGCTCGTGAGCAATGACCGGGTTATCGGGGGCCTGACCGCGCAGTGCGCAAAGCGTGCAGTGGAGCTTTATCGGATCTTCGTGCAAGGTGATCTTCACGTCAGCGACGCGCGCACGGCAGAGATGTGCAAGCTCAGCGAGAACTCGTTTCGCGACGTGAACATCGCCTTCGCTAACGAGCTGTCGACTATCTGTCATCAGCTGGGTATCGACGTATGGCGACTGATCGAACTCGCAAATCGCCATCCGCGCGTGAAGATCCTGCAGCCCGGTGCCGGCGTTGGCGGGCATTGCATTGCCGTCGATCCATGGTTCATCGTCTCCAGCGCTCCTGAGCAGGCGCATCTCATCTGCACTGCGCGACAAGTGAACGACGCCAAGCCGCAGTGGGTCGTTGAGAGAGTGATGGAGGCCGTCGCTGCGGCCGAGGCCGCCCGGCGCGCAACCGAGTCGGACCTGACGGTGGCTGTGCTTGGCCTGTCATTCAAGCCGAACATCGATGACCTCCGCGAAAGCCCGGCGTTGCACATCGCGGAGTCACTCTCGCAACAGCTGCGGGGCCGAATGGTGGCCGTGGAGCCCAACATCAGCGAGCTGTCCGGGCAATTGGCAGGCGTCGAGTTGCTGGAGTTGCAAGACGCCCTGGAGTGCGCCGACGTGATTGTCGCGCTCGTGGCGCACAGGGAGTTCGACGGATTGAAGGCATTTGTGAAGCCGGGCCAGTTCCTGGTGGACGCCGTCGGCTTGTGCCGTTGAGAGGTTTCGCTGTTTAAGGCCTGACGAATGAACGCTCCTGCCGAACTCAAGCAACGCGGCGAGGTCATCCCCTTCGCCGATCCCGCCACGGATCCATCCGCCCTGGATCTCACCGCCGAAGGTCGGACCTACAGCATCATCCTCCCGGACCAAGCCACCGACTATATCCAGAAGAAGATTGCCACCGAGCGGCGACCTTACGAACTTGAGATGCTGCTGGACATGCAGCGCCGGGTCGCCGCGGGCGACCTGACATTGGATGTCGGTGCGAACGTGGGAAACCACACGCTGTTTCTGGCGGCAGTCGCCGGCTGCCGTGTGGTCGCCTTCGAACCGAACCGGCACTTGTGCGGGGCGCTGCTGTCGAGCGTGGAGCTCAACGGATTGAACGGCCAGGTGCATGTTCGCGCGCTCGCGGTGGGCAAGCGGGCGGGCATTGCACGATTCGCGCAGGCGATGCCGGAGAATCTGGGCGGGCAACGCATCGAGGTGGGGCAGGGCGGCATCCAAGTGTGCGCGCTGGACAGCCTTCGTTTCGAGCAGACCGTGAAGCTGATCAAGATCGACGTCGAGGGCATGGAGCTTGACGTCCTGACAGGAGCGGCGGAGCTTCTGCGCAGCGATCGGCCGGTGCTGTACGTGGAATGCGGGACCGAAGCTGAATTCCGCGGGGTGAGCGCGTGGCTTGACAATGCGTCATACAGCTATTGGGACACCTTCAACGCGACGCCGACTCACCTGTTCCTGCCCAACGAGCAGCTGACGGTGGAGCAGCGCATTGCGCGGCTGCAGTACAAGGTGGCGCGCGACGATTACCGGACGACTCAGCAACTCGAAGTCGTCCGAAAGAAGCTCGACGATGCGAACTTGAAATACCGTTCGGCGACTGAGCAGATCGCCACCTTGAAGCAGCGCGTTGCACAGGAGGAGGCGGCCCAGAAGATCGGCAACGAAACTGCGCAACGGCTCAAGCAACAGATCGATGAGGCAGAGAAGTCCCTGGCCGAGCTGAAGACGTTGCGCGACGAGCGACAGCAGATGTCGGTGCGGCTTGCCCAGCGTGAGGCAGAACTCGGCGTGCAACAGGCCCAGCTTGACAAGCTCGAACAGGCGGGCGCACTGCTGCGCCAGGAGCTTTCCGCGGCGGTATTGGCCCGACAGGCGCATGAGTTGAATGCGGCGCGGCTTGGCGAGGACCTTGCGCGTGCCGAGGAGGATTCGAAGAGCGCATGGGACGCGCGCAACGAACTGGAGCGCGCCCTGGAGGCCGCGCGTGGGCATGCGCACGCACAGGTCGAAGCGGCGCAGGCGCGCATCCTCGTTCTCGAGGAGCAAAGCACGGACTTGAACGCGCAGCGCCAGGCCCTCGAAGAAGAGGCCGCATCGTTGCGGACGCGACTGGGACGTGCCGAAGCAGCGGCGAGGGAGGCGGGTGAACGGCTGGCGCAGGGTGAGCAGCTTGCACTGCGCGAGCGAGAGGATGAGCGAGAGCATCTCAAGCGGCTGGACTGGCGAGTGGCCGAGTTGCAAGCGCGCCTCGATGCGACCGCCGCGCGCGAGACCGAACTCCTGGGGCAGCAATGCTGCCACCTCGAAGAGCTCGTCGAACTGCGGACGAAACTTGCAACCACATTGCAGGCCGGCGAGAGCGCGCAGGCTCGGTTGGTCGAAGAACGCGAACGCCATGAGCGGGAGCGCGCTTCGAGTGAGGTGCACCTGCAAGCCCTTCGCGAGCGTCTCGATGCCGAGCAAAGGGCGCTTGCGTCTGCGAACCTGGATCTCGGTCGCCGCCAAGCGGAGGGTGAGGCGCTCCAGGCGAGGCTGCAAGAAGCACAGGCACGAATCCGCGAGAGCGCGGAAGAGTTGTCGCAGCTGAAAGATGTGGTGGAGCGCGAGATCCGGGCGCGACATGTCGTCGAAGCGACAGCTGCCTCGGCGCAAGCTGAAGTCGCAAGTGCGCGGGAAGCGCTGCGCGATTTCCGCGAGCAATTGCGAGATGTCGACGACCAACGCTTGCCGTTCGCTGCGCTTCAAGAGCAATACAACCTTCGAGCGCTCGTAGATGAGATTCGCACCTCGGCCGAGGCGGATCTGCGTTCGGCGCGCGAGCGCATCGAGGGCATCGAGGCCGTTCGACGTCAGCTTTCCGATTCCCTGGCCGATTCCGAGCG
>DASTGE010000740.1:0-4100 GCA_035719405.1 Burkholderiaceae bacterium | reverse complement strand
AAGCACAGGCTCCGGGAAGGTCGGCGTTCGCATGATCTGGCCGACGAGCGCGATGGCCTGCGCGATGGTATCGCGACGTGACTGGATCGAGA
This sequence comes from Burkholderiaceae bacterium, assembly GCA_035719405.1. Lineage (GTDB taxonomy): Bacteria > Pseudomonadota > Gammaproteobacteria > Burkholderiales > Burkholderiaceae_C > CAMLIZ01. The sequence goes on along the minus strand of DASTGE010000740.1, from coordinate 4,008 downwards.
CAGAGACGCTGCCCGTGCCTGAGGAGATCGATACCTGTGTCTTCAGCTCATCGAGTCTGTCCTGGATCTGGTCGCGCGAGAGCTGCGCGGTGCCCTTGTCGAGCATGGCTGCGACGAAGCCGGCCACCTGCTCCTGGCCTGCCAGCGACTTCTCGTCGCCGTAGTGCAGCGTCAGCACCGCGTTGACTGCGTTGCCGCGCGTGGGCTTGGGGAGGACCGCCGCCTTCAGGCCACTGTCCAGAGCAAAGCGCTGCGTCCTGGCATCGATATTGGCAGGCGTGGCGTCGAAGGGCGGCACCGCCGCCGCGGCCGCCTGCGGTTTGAACTCCTTGAGCTGCGCCTGGAAGTCCGCCATCGCCGGCGCAGGCGCGCGGACCGGCTTGTCGGTAGGGATGTAGCTGCCCATCGTGCGATTCGAGGCCACGAGATACTGCACGGCGACCCGCTGCACGTCCTCCGGCTTCACGGATTGCACACGGTCGCGCAACAGGAAGAACAGCCGCCAGTCACCAGCGGCGATGAACTCCGACAGCGCTACGCCGACGGACTCCGGATTGGTGTATTGCAGCTCCCAGCCCTTGATCCACTTGGCCTTGGCGCGATTGACCTCCTCCGCCGTGACGGGCTCCTGGCTCAGGCCCTCGATCACCGCCAGCATTTCGGCGCGCGCGCGATCGATGTCCTGCCCCGGCGCCAGCTGCGCGCCCCACATGCCGATGCCCGGATCGTGCAACACCATGGTGTCCGAGAACACGCCGGAAACAAGCTGCTTCTCGACCAGTCGCTTGTGGAGTCGTCCTGACGGTGTATCGGCCAGCAGGATGCCAAGCACTTCCATCGCCGCGGCATCAGGATGAGCGCCAGCGGGAGTGTGGTAAGCGGCGATCAGCAAGGGCGCACCACCGACGCGGCGGATCGTCAGCGCGCGCTCCCCGTCCTGCGCGGGATCGATCGTGTACAGCCGCGGCAGCTCACGCTTTGGCCGGGGAATCTTGCCGAAGCCCGCGTCGATCCATCCCAGCACCTTCTGCGGATCGAACTTGCCGGAGACGATGAGCGTTGCGTTGTCGGGCTGGTAGTAGGTGCGGTAGAAGGCCTGCAGGCGGCTGATGTCGACGTTCTCGACGTCGCTGCGCGCACCGATGGTCGACTTGCCGTAGTTATGCCAGTCGAACATCACCGCCTGGGTCTTCTCCATGAGGATGCGCCCGGGGCTGTTCTCGCCCATCTCCATCTCGTTGCGCACCACGGTCATCTCGCTGTCGAGGTCCTTTCGCGCGATGAAGCTGTTGACCATGGCGTCCGCTTCCCAGTCGAGGTACCACTTCAGGTTCTCATCGTTCGCGGCGAAGCTGGCGAAGTAGTTGGTGCGGTCCAGCCAGGTGCTGCCGTTGGCACGCAGGCCGCGCTGAGTGAACTCGGCCCAGACGTTGCGATGCGTCGGCGTGCCCTTGAACAGCATGTGCTCCAGCAGATGCGCCATGCCCGTTTCGCCGTAGTTCTCCTGTCGCGACCCCACCCGGTAGGTGAGGTTCACGGTGGTCGTGGGCTTTGAATCGTCAGGGGCAAGCAGCACCCGAAGGCCATTGACGAGCTGGTATTCGGTGATGCCCTCGACAGACTGCACGGGCTTGAGCGCCGGCTCCGCGATGGCAGGCGGCACGAGGCTCAGGACGAGAACGCAGGCGGACAACAGGCGTGACAGCATGAAGGGCGCACCCAAATAAAGAAGCGGGCAGTGTAGAGGCGACTACACTGCCCGCGGTTCCATCCGGGAGGCGTTCCCGAACGTCGTTCTCGCCAAGAACGTCAGCCGGCGTGACGCTTTTTCCAGCTCTCCATGCCCACCAGCACCTCGGCGCGTGCGCTCTGCGGACCTTCCCAGCCCAGCACCTTGACCCACTTGCCCTTCTCCAGGTCCTTGTAGTGCTCGAAGAAGTGCTGGATCTGCTGCAGGCGCAGCTGGTTCATGTCCTCCGGCTTCTGCCAGTGCGTGTAGATCGGCAGGATCTTGTCGATCGGCACGGCGAGAAGCTTGCTGTCGCCGCCCGCCTCGTCCTCCATCTTCAGGATGCCGATGGGCCGGCAGGTCACGACCACGCTGGGAATGAGCGGATACGGAGTGATGACCAGAACGTCGACCGGATCCCCATCATCGGCGAGCGTCTGGGGGATGTAGCCGTAATTGCATGGGTAGTGCATCGACGTGCCCATGAAGCGATCGACGAAGAGCGCCCCCGTTTCCTCGTCGACCTCGTACTTGATCGGGTCGGCGTTCATCGGGATCTCGATGATGACGTTGAACTCTTCAGGCGACTTGGCGCCGGGGGTCACGTTGTGCAGGCTCATGGCGACGACAGTGGTATTGAGATGACGGGCGGGGAAACCCGCATTTTACGATTCGCACTTGCGGCGTCCTGACAACGCACATCGCTGGAAAACACCATGCGGCTGTCGTTGTCAGCCATCATGGTGATCACTTAGCATGCCGCGGCAATATCCGTCCCCCCTTCCGATCATGGCAAGGGCGAAGAAGGCGGCGTGCCATCCCAGTCGATCCACGAGGCCTGAATTACCGAAGGAGATGCCTTGATGACGAGTCTTTGGGCGCTTTACCTGGCACTGGCCTGCGGCCTTGCCGCCGTGCTCTACGGCTTCCTCCAGCGCAGCTGGATCCTGTCGCAAGATGCCGGCAATGCGCGCATGCAGGAGATCGCGGGGGCCATCCAGCAAGGCGCGGCGGCCTACCTTTCCCGCCAATACAAGACCATCGCCATGGTCGGCATCGTGCTCGCGGTGCTGATCGCCGTGTTCCTCGATCCGATCACCGCCGCCGGCTTCGTCATCGGCGCCGTTCTGTCAGGCGCCTGCGGGTTCATCGGCATGAACGTCTCGGTGCGCGCGAACGTGCGCACTGCGCAAGCCGCGACGCATGGCATTCAGGCCGCTCTCAACGTGGCGTTCAAGGGTGGCGCGATCACCGGGTTGCTCGTCGTCGGCCTCGGGCTGCTGGGCGTTGGGCTGTTCTTCTGGTTCGTCTCGGGCGGCGCGCGCGTGGACGCGACCACCCTCAAGCCGTTGCTCGGGCTGGCCTTCGGCTCCTCGCTGATCTCGATCTTCGCGCGCCTGGGCGGCGGAATCTTCACCAAGGGTGCAGACGTGGGCGCCGACCTGGTGGGCAAGGTGGAGGCCGGCATTCCCGAGGACGACCCGCGCAATCCGGCGGTGATCGCCGACAACGTGGGCGACAACGTCGGCGACTGTGCAGGCATGGCGGCCGACCTGTTCGAGACCTACGCCGTCACGCTCATCGCGACGATGACGCTGGGCGCGCTGATGGTCACCGGCGCCTCGACCTTCAACGCCGTGGTGTATCCGCTGGCCCTCGGCGGTGTCTCGATCATCGCCTCGATCGTCGGCTGCCTGTTTGTCAAGGCGTCGCCGGGGATGAAAAACGTGATGCCGGCGTTGTACCGCGGCCTCATCATCGCCGGCGTCATCTCGCTGATCGCGTTCTACTTCGTCACCACCTTGCTGTTTCCGCAGGGCGCGAGCATGGGGGACGGCGGCACGGTGAGTGCCGGGGCGCTGTGGGGTGCCTGCGTGGTCGGCCTCGTGTTGACGGCGTTGATGGTGTGGATCACCGAGTACTACACCGGCACCGACTACAAGCCCGTGCAACATGTGGCGCAGGCCTCCACCACCGGGCATGGCACCAACATCATTGCCGGTCTGGGCGTGTCGATGAAGTCGACCGCATGGCCTGTGCTGTTCGTCTGCATGGCGATCGGGTCGGCCTACTGGCTGGGAGGGTTGTACGGCATTGCCGTCGCGGCCACGTCGATGCTCAGCATGGCCGGCATCATCGTCGCGCTCGACGCCTATGGCCCGATCACCGACAACGCCGGCGGCATCGCCGAAATGTCGGGCATGCCGGAATCGGTGCGCGCCATTACCGACCCGCTGGACGCGGTGGGCAATACCACCAAGGCCGTGACCAAGGGCTAT
>DASTGE010000739.1:0-6417 GCA_035719405.1 Burkholderiaceae bacterium | reverse complement strand
GGAGTGCGGGAAAGTGTTGCGATTTCTATGCTATTCCCACTTGAACCATAAGACGTGAAATGGGTGACGTGAATGCCAATCAGTGAAAGCGTACGGCTAGGTGTAGAGGTCAAGATCCACCATCCTTTGCTCGTGAATCTTTACGGATGCACGATCGGCGACGAAACGAAAATCGGTGCTTTCGTCGAGATTCAGAAGAACGTCGCCGTCGGGGCACGATGCAAAATCTCATCCCACACCTTTATTTGCGAGGGCGTGCAGCTCGATGACGAGGTTTTTATCGGCCATGGGGTTATGTTCGTCAATGACATGTACCCCCTCTCGACCAACGACGACGGCAGCCTGAAGACAGATGCCGACTGGAACGTGAAACCCACGCGCATTTGCCGGCGTGCCTCGATCGGAACCAACGCCACCGTGTTGGCGGGGGTGACCATTGGCGAAGGGGCGCTCGTGGGTGCCGGTGCCGTGGTGACCCGGGATGTGGAGCCATATGCCATTGTCGCCGGCACGCCGGCGCGTCCAATCGGCGATGCGCGCGAGCGGCGCGTCGCCTCCCTGATAAAGGAGTGCTGAAGCCATGATCAACATCGGTGTTATCGGTTACGGGTATTGGGGGCCGAACCTGGTCCGCAACTTCGCGGAGGTTCCTGGCGCCTGCATGTCCGCGGTGGCAGACCTCGACGAAAGCAGGCTCGCCGCGGCGCGCAAGCGATATCCGGTAAAGACCACGACAGACTTCAACGAACTGCTGGACGACGACAACATCCACGCCATAGCGATCGCCACGCCGGTCACGACGCACTTCGCGCTCGCGCTGGCCGCGCTGAGGGCCGGAAAGCACGTCTGGCTCGAAAAGCCCATGACCGAGACCGTCGAACAGGCGAGGATCCTCGTGGACGAGGCCGAGCGGCTGGGGCGCATTCTGCTGGTGGACCACACCTTCATTTACACGGGCGCCGTGCGCAAGATGGCCGAACTCATGGGCGCCGGTGAGATGGGTCGCATCCTCTACTACGATTCCGTGCGAGTGAATCTCGGACTGTTTCAGCGTGACGTCAGCGTCATTTCCGACCTCGCGGTCCACGACTTCTCGATCCTGGACTACCTGCTCAAGGAGCAACCGGTCGCCGTGACGGCCAGTGGAACCCATCACTTCCCGGGCACACCGGAAAACCTCGCCTACGTCACGCTCTTTTACGACAGCGAGACGATCGCGCACATCAACGTGAGCTGGCTGGCGCCAGTAAAGGTGCGACAGATTCTGCTGGGCGGCAGCAAAAAGATGATCACCTACGACGACCTGGAGCCGAGCGAGAAGATCAAGGTGTACGACAAGGGCGTCAACATGACGGACGACCCGGCCCGCATTCAGGAAATGCGTGTGGGGTACCGCATCGGCGACATGTGGGCGCCGAAACTGTCGGTCGCCGAGGCGCTGCGCGTGGAAGGCGAGCACTTCATCGAGTGCATCCTCCAGGGCAGGCCGCCTGCCACCGATGGGCAACTCGGCATGCGCGTGGTGGAGTTGATCGAAGCCGCGAACAAGTCGATGCGCAATCGTGGCGAAATCGTTGAGCTTCGGACCCGGGAGATGGCAGCATGATTCCTTTCGTTGACTTGAAAGCCCAGTACCGATCCATCAAGCCCGAGGTCGACGCGGCCATTCAGGCGGTTCTGGAAAGCTGCCAGTTCACGCTGGGCAGTGAGGTGGCCGCATTTGAGCAGGAGTTTGCCGACTACTGCAGCACACGATTCGGCATCGGAGTGAACACGGGCACGAGTGCGCTGCACCTGGCCCTGATGGCGGCCGGAGTGGGGCGCGGGGATGAAGTCATCACCGTGCCGTTCACGTTTGTGGCCACGGTGTCGGCGATCCATTACACCGGCGCCACGCCTGTGTTCGTCGACATCGACCCGCGGACGTTCACGATTGACACGAATGCGATCGAGCGCGTCATCACCAGCCGGACGAAGGCGATCATCCCGGTTCACCTTTACGGTCAACCTGCGGACATGGACCCCATCGTCGAGATCGCGCGACGATACGGCCTCGTCGTCATCGAGGACGCCTGCCAGGCGCATGGCGCGGAATACAAAGGCCGCCGCGTCGGCAGTCTCGGCGACATGGGCTGCTTCAGCTTCTATCCTGGCAAGAACCTCGGCGCGTACGGCGAGGGTGGCATGGTCGTGACCGGCGACCCTCAGTACACACGCACCATCCGGATGTTGCGCGACTGGGGAGCGGAAACCAAGTACCAGCACGAGCTGAAGGGCTTCAATTTTCGTCTCGAGGGTATTCAAGGCGCGGTGCTGCGCGTCAAACTGCGTCACCTGGAAAAATGGACGGAAGCCCGTCGTGCAGCGGCGCGCCTGTACGACGAGCAATTGCGCGACAGCGGCATCCCGACCCCCGCCCAAATGAGCTGGGCCCGGCATGTCTATCACATCTACGCCGTGCGCGTCGCGCAAAGGGCTGCATTGCAGGAAGCCCTCCTCGCGCAGGGTATCCAGACCGGCGTCCACTATCCGACACCCGTGCACCTGCTCCCCGCGTTCGCCGACCTTGGATACGAGCGCGGCCAATTCCCGCATGCCGAGGCCGCAAGCCGTGAAGTACTCTCCTTGCCCATGTTCCCGGAATTGACGGAACAGCAGGTGACAACGGTATGCAGCGCATTGAGGTCGCTTTGCACCGAGCAAATGCCGCTGTTTGAAAATGCGTGAGATGGACAACTGCAGTCCGTCTGAAATGGCTGCATGAAGCCGGCGCTGAAACGCGGCGCCAGGAGGATCGTCGATTGGAACCGTTGCTGATTTTTCCCTACAACGGCAACGGCATCGAGGCGCTCGACTGCCTGAGCGATGCCTTTCGCTGCATGGCGTTCATCGACGATTCCTCTGACAGGCATGGCACGGATGCTCTGGGCAATCTCGTGATGGGGCGCGAGGCGTTAACTCATTGGCCGGATGCGCAAATTCTCGCTGTGCCGGGAAGTCCGGCCTCCTATCTTGATCGCGCTGACGCAATACGCTCGCTCGGCGTACCGCCTTCGCGCTTCGCGCAGGTGATACATCCAACGGCCCGTATCTCTCCCCTTGCCACGGTTGGGCGAAACGTTCTGATCATGGCAGGGGTGGTCGTCACCAGCAACGCGACGATCGAGGACCATACCTGCATTCTTCCGAATACCGTCGTTCATCACGACGTGGTAATCGGCGAATTCAGCCTGATCGGCTCCCACGTCACCCTTGCCGGCGGCGTGCATATCGGCCGCAATTGCTATATCGGCAGCGGCAGCACGCTGAAGAACGGCATTCAGGTGGGCGAGCGCGCGTTGATCGGGCTGGGAAGCACCGTGATCCGTGACGTTGACGCTGACCGCAGAGTCGCCGGCAATCCTGCCCGGGAACTGCGCCTTCCCACCCGATAGCGTCATGCGGGCTGGCGCCCCTGCTGCCAGCCCGAAGCCACCCTTTCCGTTTCTCTTGTCGTCGAGCAACGGCCAAGCGGCCGCCGCGGGCGGATCAGCCGTAGTAGTACCCGTAATTGGGCGCGAACCGGCGCCCCTTGTTCAACACCGACATCACGGTGGGGCACTGACGCAGCAGCGAAAAGGTCTCGACGATCGCGCTGCCTGGCGTGGTTTCGGATTCGACGACGACGAGGACTTGTCCCATGCGTGATGCCATTACTTTCGCCTCGGCCGTCAGCAGCAACGGCGAGGTGTCGAAGACGATGACGCGGTCGGAATAGCGCGAGGCCAGCTCCTCCAGCAGGCCGTCCATCGCGGTGCTGGCCAGCAACTCCGTGGAACGCCAAGTCTTGCTTCCTGCTGGAAGGAGCGTGAGCTTGGAGAGATTGGTCTTGACCATGACGGATGCGAGGTCCAGTCGCGGATCCTCGAGAAGATCGATCAGCCCCGGTTTCTTGTCGACGCCGAGCCGAACGCTCGTGCCCGCTCTTATGACGTCGGCATCGACGAGCAGAACGCGGTGGTCGATCTCCATGGCGATGCTCAACGCGAGGTTGATGGTGCAAAACGTCTTGCCTTCTCCGGGCAATGAACTGGTGACCATCACCAGGTTGGGATGGCGGGTGCCGGAGGGCGCCGCCCGCAAATTGCTAAGGACAGGCAGCTTGATGTGCCTGAACGCCTCTGCGGTGGACGTGCGATCCCGCGGCTGGACGAGAAAGCCCGCCGCGGCAAGCGCGTCGAGGTCGAGCGTGACAGCGCGCGAAGGTCTGTGCGCGATCTGATTGGTGTCTGCGGCGCGAGCGGTTTCCGGGGCAGGCGCATGCGCCTGCCCATGCATCTCGATAGCGTGCTCGATGATGGTTCTGCCCTGCTTCATGCGATGTTTACCTTTGATGCGATCCATCCAATCCAGGCGAGCCAGGCCGCCTGGGCGGTGAAAAATGCCAACAGTGCAAGCCCGAAGCGCAGGTTTTCCACCTGACTCCGACGCTCGTCCCCGGGCGACGTGATCAACGCGACGACGCCGACCACCGGCCGTCCGGAGATGGCTTGCAGCATGTGTGGCGCATCCACAGAGCCGCGATGGGCCTGCACAACCCGGACCACCAGCAGACTTGCGATCAGCGTCGCAGCCGTTCCAATCAATGCCATGTGAAGCCTCGACGGAAACACCGGGCGATTCGACACTCTGGCGGGCTCGACCACACGAAACTCGGCCAGCCGCGAGGATTCGTTGAGGCGACTACCTAGCGCGGCTGCCTCGCGGCGCGCCACGAGCGAGTCGTAGTTCTTTCGCAGCACGTCGTAGTCGCGATTGAGCTGCGACAGCTCGGCCTCGACCTCCGGCATCCGGCTGCCGAGAGACCGGATATCGTCCAGGGCCGCCTGTTTGGTCGCGAGCTGGGACTGCAACGATGCGATCTGCGCTTCCGTGTCTGCGAGGGACAGGCGCAACTTCTGATACACAGGATTGGATGTCTGTGCGAGCTTGCGCAGTTGGGCTGCTCGTGGTTGCGCCTCAATAGCGTCCTTGGCCTGCTTGAACTCGGCCTGCGCCTCGGCCAGGTTACGTCTGGCATTGCGCAGATCCGGATGATTTTCGGTGTAGCGCAGTCTCATTTCGTCGACCAGCTTAAGCTGAGCGTCCATGCGTGCCTTCAGATCGGCCAGCGCCGGTATGGCCTTCACGGCCTCGACAGACAACTGCGAGCCCTCGTCCTCGATCTCGTGCCGATAAGTGTTGCGCGCTTGTGTCGCCGCATTCAGTTCGGCTCGCAACTTGTCGACTTCCTCCGAGAGCATAGACAGGCGGGTGAAAAAGTCACGGGCTGAAAGGCCGGTCGCTCCGAAATTTCGTGTCTTGAAATCCTTCAACCGCTCTTCTGCGCGGGCCAGCTTGATCTCGTAGTCCTTGATCTGGTCATCGATGAAGCGCCCGGCGTCGGTGGACTCCCGGCGTTTGGAAGTCACGCCTTCCTGCACGAAAAGTTCGACGGTGGACTCGACGACCCGCTGCGCGAGCACAGGATCGGCATCCCGATAGCTGATTTCGTAGAGATTGTCGGACCCGGCAGACTGAAGCTTGATCTTGGTCATCAGGCTCGAGATCCATGCAGCACGCTGGTCGCCATCCAAATGATGCAGTCTCAGAGCACCGGACTGCACCAATCGCTCCAGGTTGGGACGCGTAAGCAATGTACGCGCAAGCATTGCGACCTGCACCGCGGGATCCAGCTGAAACGTCAACCCCTCCATCAGGGGTTTGAGGGCGGTCTGCGTATCGACGTAAATGCGAGCCTTGGCTTCATACCGCTGTGGGATGAGCAAGACGCCGATCGCCGACGCAATGGCCGTCACCACCGCGACGGCCAGCGCAAGCCAGCGATGCCGTGCCATTGCGTGCAGCGATGCGAACATCGCCTCAAGTGCCTTATCCATTAATCGCCCTTCGCGCGGACGTTCCAGTTCATCGGGAACGCGGACCTGAAGTTTGCACCGTGCGCGACTTGTTGTATCAATAGCTCCCGAGATTGGGGGATGTGCGTTCGCCTGTCCCGTTGCCGAATTAGGGAGTCGCTCGCGATGCGCCCCTAGGCATGAGACGAAGCGTTTACGCCAATTGCGCGCCGACAGGATCTCACGCATGCTCTACCCCAACGTGTGTGAAGCCAAGGGGAGATCGGTGCGATGAAATCGATAACCGGACTGCAGGCGTTCGATAAATCGAATCTGGCGGAGGGGCTGGTCCAGTGGGTCGACGCGAAGACGGAGTGGCGCGGCCGCTACCCCTGGCATGCCAACATCGGCGACGTTCTGCCTCCGAATGACTTTCCCACTGATTTGCGTCGTGAGAAGCGGCGTGCCGAACGGTCGCGCCTGCCGCTGTCGATCGTGCTGTGTCGCGTCGACGCCTCCGTGGCCGAGCCCGGGAAAGACG
>DASTGE010000738.1:0-3507 GCA_035719405.1 Burkholderiaceae bacterium | reverse complement strand
GAGCCATAACCTAGCATCGCAACACTAAACTCGCCCTGTCTTGCCCGAGCAAAGTACTGTGCAGCCGGCATCGTTTCGATACGCGTGCGGATGCCGACACTCGCCCACTGCTCAGCCACGGAGTGGCAAATCTGCTCATCATAGATGTAGCGATTTTTGGGGCCATGCATCGTGAGCGTGAAACCCTCGCCATAGCCGGCTTGGGCCAGCAGGCGTCGCGCAGTCACAGCATCGAAAGAATCGGGCTTGAGTGTTTTGCTATAGCCGAGCACACCGGGGGCGACGAGCTGGCCTGCAGGCTCCGCAAGGCCCTGCAGGTGCGTGCGGATCATGGCAGGTCGATCCAGTGCCAATGACATTGCACGACGCACACGTCGATCTTTCAAAGGGCTGCGTTCGACGGGATGCCCTTGTCCGTCGTGAATCCAGGGCGAGCGATCGGTGAACTGCTCGAGGTGCAGGAAGATGGTGCGCCAAGAGGTACGCTGTACCAGTTGCACGGTTGCCTGCGCTCTCAAGGTTGGAATGTCAGCTGGCGGCACGCCCTCGATCGCGTCCACCTGCTTGGAAGTCAATGCGGCCGTACGCTGCTTCTCGTCGGGCATGAAGAGCAGTGTGACCTGTTGCCAGGGTGCTGGGCCGCCCCAATAAGAATCGTGGCGCTCCAGCTTCACCTCCTTGCCCTTTTCGAAGTTGATCAGACGGAACGGACCGGTGCCGATCGCCGCCTTGCCGGAGTCGAATTCAGGAGGGGATGCTTTCTCCGCAGCCGCCTTCGAGACAATGAAGAGCGACGTGAGATCTCCAAGCAGACCTCCATACGGCTCTCTTGTCTTGATGTGCAATGTACTGTTGTCGATGACCTTCGTCTCGAGAATCTGACGCGTGAACGTTGTGAGTGGCCCAGGACTGTTGATCGCCCGAGCGGGACGTTGCAGCGAAAACAGCACGTCATCCGCGGTGAGCCTGCTGCCGTCATGAAACATGACGCCGGGCCGCAGCTTCAACTCCCAGGTCACGGGATCGAGAGCGCGCCAGCTCGTCGCCAGCCCCGGCACGTACCCGCCGGCTGCATCGACGTGCACGAGCGCATCGAACAGGTGCTGCGCCAGATTGACGTTCGGCATCAGGGCTGCGAAGTGCGGGTCAACCGTGCCAGGCTCCGCAGCCAGAGCGAGACGCAGCTCCCGCTGCGAGTTGGCGGGAGCCGAACGGTCCTGCGCCGCCGAAGCGAGGCCCGTACCAAGCGTCCCCGCGCTTGCAACGAGGAACTGTCGTCTCTTCATCATGACTACTCCAGGAGTCAGAAGCGGTGACGGATACCGAAGCCGATGGCCTGAGCGTTTACACCCGCGTTCGCCGGCAAGCCGTTTTCGACGGCGTCGAAAGAGTAACCGCTGGCACGATAGGCAAGGTTCTTCGGGTTGTGAATTTCCTGTGCGATAGCGTACAGCGACGTGCGCTTCGAGAGGTTATGGATGAAGCCCACGGACACGTGACGTACCGTGGAATCGCTCGCATCCTTGACCTTGGCTTGACCCCAGGAGGCTCGAATCTGGTTCGCACCGAAGTTGTAGACGCCACCCAGCAAGAACTCATTGCGATCGTCGACCGTGTTCGCCTTCTGGCTGTCATTGCGCGTCCGTTGCAGCGCGCCGAGCAGTTGGAAATCGCCGATTTGATACGAACCAGCAAGGTTCCAGATCGACTTGTCTTCCTGCGTTGCGTCACCCTTGCCCTGCTGAAGGAATGCGAGCCCGGCAGCGAAAGGCCCGGCAGCGTACTTGGCACTTCCACTCAAAACCGCGCCGTAGCGGGTACCCAGCGTGTTTTCTCCAAGGCCATACATCAGCGATCCTTCGAAGCCACCGATGGACGGCGACTTGTAGACGACGCTGTTGTTGACGCGGGAAAGGGTCCGCAGGACACCCGAGTTGTACGCGCTACCGTAGCCGGTCGTATTGGGGGCCGGGTCGAACGTGTCTTGTTGCACGATCAGTGGGCTGTATTGGCGACCCATCGAGACGCTGCCCCAGCTGTCGGAAAGGCCGACGTGAATCTGCCGATTCCAAAACGACTTGCCGCTGCTGTCGTGGAGGCCGCCGGAGTCGACGAGCAAGCCATGCTCGAGGACAAAGTTGGCTTTCAAACCACCACCAAGGTCTTCGGTCCCCTTGAAGCCCAGGCGCGAACCGTTGAGGCCGCCGGACTGCTCACGGAAGGCGTGCGCATTGGCCTTCCCGTATTCCAGAAACACGTCGAGCAGGCCGTAGATCGTCACATTGCTCTGCGCATGGGCGGCACCGCACAGCATGGCAAGAAGGCCTGCTGCGGCGCACACTGCGGTCTTTTGTACCATTGTTCTCCAGTCTCCAAGTAGTAGGTGGGTAATCGGAACGGTCGCGTCCGGCACCATGCCGGCCCGCTCGAAAGGCAGTGTCCTTTTGCAACAACCACTCGGCAATTTGGTATAGACCTCCCCATGCGAACTTCGCATGTCATGACGGCATAGGGCGCGGACTTCCCTAGATTTGCAACATCCTATTGCTGATTTCGCATGGAGCAATGCAGCCAAGGAGCGACACTCTGCGGTGGGTTGAGCTACACTTTCGACGGTCAGGAGAAGTCGCGATACGGCTACCGAAGGCGCAACCCCGAAACGCTCAGGTCCCTTGCACTGACCCGGAATCAACAGCTGGAGAGCGCCGTTGCAAGCGACGGCCGCCGAAGGTGCAAGGCGTCGAGCGCGGGTGCGTCGGAGCCGAATCTCTCAGGCAAATGGACAGCGGGGCATCACGCATCACTACTGCTGCGTGATGCCCTTTTTCATTTGAGAGATCGAGATGAAAGTCATTGTATTGGGCGCTAATGTCATCGGCGTCACGTCCGCTTGGTACTTGCAGCGCGCTGGGCACGAATTCACCGTACTCGAACGAAACCCGGACCCAGCCTGCGAAACCAGCCTCGCCAATGGCGGACAGATTTCCGTCAGCCATGCGGACCTTGGGCCAACCCTTCCGCTCCTTGGAAGGTGCTCAAATGGTTCGGACGCGAGGACGCGCCGCTCCTGTTTCGCCTGCGAGCCGATGTCGCGCAGTGGCGGTGGGCCCTTCGCTTCCTCATCGAATGCAGCGCCGCATGCCACCGTCAAGCGCACCCTCGAAGTGTTCCCCGGCTCCAGTCGGCCCGAACTTGCCACCTATTGGGAGGCCTTACGGTGAAAGAAGGGGCCGGAAGGGAACGAGCCCCCTACCCCAGAGCAGAAGCTGATGGAGGATGCATGCGTTGAAGCGCGGAGGTTCAGACGTGGCGCGCTGCGATGGCCCGGTGGATCGATCTACTGCCTACAACAGCGATCAGCTGAAGTGTAATCGTTTAGTCCCCCGACGCATTCATGAGGTCAGTGCGAGGTTTGCCGAAGCACAGTGGGAGGGGATGCAAGGCAAGGTGGGCGCAGTCAAGCCACAGCGGGCGGCATGAATGGCGCGTGCGAGCAGGTCGGTAGCG
>DASTGE010000737.1:0-4336 GCA_035719405.1 Burkholderiaceae bacterium | reverse complement strand
GTTCACCATCAGTCTGAAGCGCAGCCACCTAACGGCCCGCTAGCTGCGGCGGGCGATTTCTCTGGTGGGACGCTGCCGGGCTAGCTAGTTTCTGTCGCGAAACGCCAAATCGCGCTGAGACACGGGCGTTTCTACGTGTGTTCGGATATATATTTTGCTTGACATGTACGTGTGCTTTATGACACACATCAGACATGAAGGACGCCCGATTCGAAACTTCGTCCGACGTCGTTCGCTGGCTGCAGAGCGAAGCAGCGGAGCTTTGGCCGGCGCTGGTTGGCTCCTTGAGCTTTCGCCGCAGTCCCTGCGTGCGCGAGAATTGTCCGGCCTGTATGTCGGGGGAGCGGCATCCAAGTTACGTCCTGTACGGCCGGCAGAAGGGGCGGCGGGTTGCAGTCTACGTGCCCGAAGAGCTCGTGCCCGAGGTGCAGCGCGGATTGGATAACGGACGTGCCTTGCAGGAGCTGCTGCAGCAGGCCGCACCGCGCTACGTGAAGGCATTGAAGCGAGAGCGGACGAAGACGCTCAAGAGCAAGAAGAGCTGAGCGGTGTGAGAGCGACGGCGCGACAGATCAGTTTTGCCGATTGGGAGTTGATGCGGCAAGGTGATCAGGGCGTGCGGCTGGAGCCGCTGTTGGAAGCGATATCCGCCTTTCTCGACGACCAGCGGGACGTCATCGAGTGTATCCGGCGCGATCTGGTGCGGGGCCTGAAGCAGCCCGGCAGCGGTCGTCACGGATTGACGGCGACGCAGGTCCTGCGCTCGCTGGTTCTGATGCGGCTCAAGAACTGGGACTATCGCGAGTTGCGCGAACGCATTGCGGATGGATTGACGCTGCGTCAGTTCACTGACTTCTACTGCGCGCCGGTCCCGAAACACGATGCCTTCCAGCGCGGCTTCATCCGTCTGACGCCACAGACGCTGAAAGCAGTCAACGACTTGGTGGTTCGGGCGGCGGTCGAGCTCGGATTGGAGGACGGCGCGAAGCTGCGGGTCGACACTACGGTGGTGCAGACCGATATTCATCATCCGACCGACAACACGTTGCTATGGGATGTGGTCCGCGTCGTCACACGCTTGGTCCGCCGTCTGGCCAAAGCGCTGGACCTACGACGAATCAAGGGGTTTTGCGACCGCACACGTTCGGCGCGGCGGCGGATGTACGAGATCCAGCGCATGACAACGAGGCAGCGTCACGAGCAGCAGACCCACGCATACCGGGTGCTCATCGACATTGCCGAGGAGGTCGTAGGAAACGCACGCGCGGGGCTCGAGAGGACGCGCACGATGCGCGGTAAGGACATGTTCACCGACATGGCCATCGAGGAGCTGCGCGGGCAGATGGAGCACTTCTGCGGGCTGGGAGATCGTGTCATCGATCAGGCACGTCGTCGTGTGCTCTTCGGCGAGCAGGTCGCTACCGACGAGAAGATTTATTCCATCTTCGAGCCCCATACCGACTTGATCAAGCGCGGCAAGGTGCGCACGCCGGTTGAGTTCGGCCACAAAGTCTTCCTCGCCGAAAGCGCGGAGGGCCTGATCACGCAATACGAGGTGCTGAAAGGCAATCCGCCCGACGAGGTCCACGTGGCATCTTCCCTCCTGCGTCACCGGCAAGCCTTTGGCCGGGCTCCGGAGCTGTATGGCTCGGATCGCGGCTTCTTCAGTGAGCAGAACTTGGCATCATGCAAGTACGCTGGCGTCAAGCAAGTGTGCATTCCGCAGCGGGGCGGCAAGAGAACACCGCGGCGCGAAGCGTACGAGAGCAGCGCGGCATTCAAGAATGGTCAGCGCTTTCGCGCCGGCATCGAGGGACGCATCTCGGTGCTGTTCCGAGGCCGCGGCATGAAGCGCTGTCTCGCCGAAGGACGCGACCGCTTCGAATTGTGGGTGGGCGCCGCTGTGCTCGCCAACAACCTCATGAGAATCGCGGCACTACTGACGACGCGGGCGCCTCGCAGACGAAGAGCTGCTTGACCGACACGCAGGCCCGCTTCCGGCAGATCAGAACGGCCGCGCTTCAACGTGTCTCGAGCTGAAAGTTTGCCAAGCAATACCGAGCCCAAGCTCGAAAATCACCCGTCCGGGGCTTGCCGATGCCGGCCTCTACTGCCAGTTTGTGCCCAATCCATCGCGATAACTTGGATAGCCACCATTCAATCGGGGCGTTTCGCGACAGAAACTAGACTAGACTACTTCCCGGCGCAAAATTGGCGTGTTGCGGCGTGGTAATCAACAGTGCGATGAAACGCAAATCGCGCCGGGATGAGCGGCGCGACCGAGAGGCATGACGGTTGGCAGGAGCGGCTAAGGGATCGTTTGCTTCTCGATGGCGCGCCCGAGGTTGAGCACATTGTCGGCAATGACACCGAGCCCGACCCAGCGGGTCATCCCAACGTAGCCCTTGTAGCGGCATCGAGCGAGGCCGTGGCGCCGCTTGACCACGCTGATGCGTCCTTCAGACCCGGTGCGCCATTTCTGACCGTTGCGGAACCAGCGCTTCCTCTGCTCGCGCTTGCGCTCGGGGCTCTTGGTCGAGCGATTGGGAATGCAGACGCGCTTGACGCCTTTCGCCTTCGCGGCCGCCTCATTCCTGAGCGAGTAGAATGCGGCATCCGCTGCCACCAAACGCGGCGCGCGGCCGAGCAGCGCTTGATGTGTCTCGATCGCGGCGACCAGCAGGTCCGAGTCATAGGGCCGCTGAGGATAGACTTGGTAATCGGTAATGATCTGGTTCTCGGCCTCCTGCAACTTCACCATTTTGCCGAACTCGTTCGGCTTGCCGGCCTTGCCCTTGCGAATGACTTCAGTTGAGGGCTCGAACAGACTGAGGAGCTTGCCTTCGCTGCGTGTGTTGCCGCGGTAGATGCGTGCCCTGGTCTGTCGCATCACCTGCCTGACGCGCAGTGCCATCTGATCGAGTTCTTGGCGCAGGCCCTCCAGCACAAGCTGCTGCAAGATGTCCTTCGAATGCTTCACGCCTCGCTCGATCTCTTCGGAGAAGCGCTTTGCCTGTCCCACGACCCGGCTTGTTGCATCCAACAACCGGCCATAGCGCTGCTTCAACTTGTCCTGATTGACCGGGCCCTTGGCGCGCGCGACGCGCCCGATTTCCAGCAACCGCAGCTTCACGCTCCGGCTCCGGTCACGCAGTTTGGTCCCGGCGGCGCCCACGATCTTGGTTATCTTACGCATGGTGCGCGTCAGCACCCGCACTCCGTCTCCCAGCAAGGTGCTGTCAGTCGGGTGATGGATGTCAGTCTCCACCACCGTTGTGTCCACACGCATCCGCCGCCCAGCCGTCACGCCCTGCTCGCGAGCGATCTGAACCAATCGTTCGTGAACCTGCTTGAGAACCTCCGGCCCGAGCGCCACACCCCAGCGCCCCATCGTCTTGGCGTCCGGCGCCTTGCCGCCGCCGACCCGGGTAAAGTCCCGATAAACCAGGTTGGCGCGCACCTCGCGCTCCAGCACCTCATAGCTCCAGTTGCGGATGTGCTTCAGGATCAGCAGCCGCAGCACCATCTCGGCGGGCGCACCGCGCCGCCCGCGACAACGGCTCTTGGGATGTCGGTTTGCCAGGGCCTCGTACACCGCCGCCACAATGGCTTCATCCGAAAGCACCACATCGGCGTGCTTCATCCAGCCTTCACGAAGATCGCTCACTTCCGCGGCAATCAGCCCGTCGCCGAAGCCGAGCTGCGTTCGTCGCATCTCAATCATGCCGCTTGCTCCGTGTCTTCCGCGCAGTCCGTTCCGGGCGCAGCAGGTCATGATTGAGCTCGCAGATCGCCTCGATCGCCTCCTTCAGTTCCTGATAATTGCTGAGCCAGCGACGTACCTCCGCAACCCGCTCACGCCGCACGCTGATCTGACGCGTGCGTCCCCCCGGGTAGGTCACGGTCAAGACAAACACTTGATGCCCTTCACCCCGCGCGCATTTGGGGCAGCCCTTCGTGTGTCGGACCGTGCGCTCCAACAGCGAGCCACGCAGCAACTCGCCGCTGATCGGCAATTTGCTCACCAACTTCTCACGCGTGCGCACAGCCTTATCTCGAATCATTCATAAGAATGAATCAGTGCCGGCCGCCAGCGTCAACCCCAATCCCGTTCGATCTTGCAGTTTTTCGCTACCCAGCCGATTCTGAGCAAGGGTCAAAGCCCGCTAATTTTGCGCCGGAAAGTAGCTAGGTCGGCGTGCACCAACCTAGTCTTCGGGAAGTTCGCCGCAAAAGAAGAAGATAGAATGGGGTCGACGTCGATCGCCACCGACGTACGCATGCCCGCTGCATGGGCTCCGAGCGAAAACCCGCCGCAGCCGCAGAAAAGATCGAC
>DASTGE010000736.1:0-6072 GCA_035719405.1 Burkholderiaceae bacterium | reverse complement strand
CGCGCTCGGTCCGGTACTGCCGGAGAGCGAGCAGCACCGGGCGGAGAAGGAGCTGGCCGCGGCGGGGAAGGGGCGCCTGCTGCACACGGGCCGCTGCGACGAGGCGATCCTGCGCGAGCTGATCGAGCGCCACCTGCGCTTCACCGGCTCGACGCTCGCGCTCGCGATGCTCGACCACTGGGACGCGGCGCGCGCGCGATTCGTCAAGGTGTTCCCGAACGAGTACGTGCGTGCGCTCTCCGAGCTGTACGTCAAGGCGCAGCGCGACAAGCCCGCCGGCGTGCCCGCGCGCAAGCAGGCGGTGGCCTGATGGGCAAGATCACCGGCTTCCTGGAACTGCAGCGGATCGCCGAAGTGGCCGATCCGGTGGCCTCGCGCGTGCGTCATTTCCGCGAATTCATCCACGCGCTGGACGACGCCGCAGCAGCGAAGCAGGGCGCGCGGTGCATGGACTGCGGCATCCCGTTCTGCCAGACCGGATGCCCGGTCAACAACGTCATTCCCGACTGGAACGACCTCGTCTATCGGCAGCAGTGGAAGGCGGCGCTCGACGTGCTGCATTCGACGAACAACTTCCCCGAGTTCACCGGGCGCATCTGCCCCGCGCCCTGCGAGGCCGCGTGCACCCTCAATGTCAACGACGACCCGGTGGGCATCAAGTCCATCGAGCACGCGATCGCCGACCGCGCATGGCTGGAAGGCTGGGTGGCGCCACAGCCGCCGAAGCGCAAGACCGGCAAGAAGGTGGCGGTCGTGGGCTCGGGTCCGGCTGGAATGGCGGCCGCCCAGCAGCTTGCGCGTGTCGGCCACGATGTGACGGTCTTCGAAAAGAACGACCGCATCGGCGGCCTGCTGCGCTACGGCATTCCAGACTTCAAGATGGAGAAGTCGCACATCGACCGTCGCATTGCGCAGATGGAGGCCGAAGGTGTGGTCTTCCGCACCGGTGTGCTGGTGGGCCATCTGCCCGAAGGCAGCAAGGTCACCAATCACGCAAAGACGATGGTGAGCGCCGAGGAACTCAAGTCCCAGTTCGACGCCGTCGTGCTGACTGGGGGCGCCGAGCAGTCGCGGGATCTTCCGGTGCCCGGGCGCGAACTCGATGGCGTGCACTTCGCGATGGAGTTCCTGCCCCAGCAGAACAAGATCAACGCCGGCGACAAGGTCAAGGGCCAGATCCGGGCCGACGGCAAGCACGTGATCGTGATCGGCGGCGGCGACACGGGCAGCGACTGCGTCGGCACCAGCAACCGTCACGGTGCGGCCAGTGTGACGCAGTTCGAGTTGCTGCCCATGCCGCCGCAGGAGGAGAACAAGCCGCTCACCTGGCCTTATTGGCCTTACAAGCTGCGCAGCTCCTCGAGCCACGAGGAAGGTTGCCAGCGCGAGTTCGCGATCGCGACCAAGGAATTCATCGGCGAGAAGGGCAAGGTGAAGGCCCTCAAGACGGTGCGGCTCGAGTGGAAGGACGGCAAGATGTCGGAGGTGCCCGGCACCGAGCAGGTCCTGCCGGCGGACCTGGTGCTGTTGGCCATGGGGTTCGTGAGCCCCGTATCGAGCATCCTCGATGCCTTTGGCGTCGAGAAGGACGCGCGTGGCAATGCCAAGGCGGGAGTTGATTTCACCGCCGGATATCGCACGAACGTTGATAAGGTGTTCGCGGCCGGTGACATACGGCGCGGGCAGTCGCTCGTCGTGTGGGCGATCCGCGAGGGGCGTCAGGCGGCGCGCGCGGTCGACGAATTCCTGATGGGAGTGAGCGACCTGCCACGTTGACGCAACACTTTCGCGCAAAGGTCTCAGGAATCGCCGTGCGAGAATGACGGCGAGCCTGTCAAGAAGGGGTTTGCCGTAGGGGTGGGCCGTATGGCAGGCGCAAGAAGCTGTTTTCCGTGAGTTCCACCGACCCCCTCATCCGGATCGACCACGTCACCTTTGGCTACGACATCAGCCGCACGATCCTCAACGACGTCTCGCTTGACTTCGAGCCCGGCAAGGTCACGGCCATCATGGGCGGCTCGGGGTGCGGCAAGACCACCCTGTTGCGCCTCATCGGCGGCATGTATCCCGCCACGCAGGGGCAGGTGGTGTTCAGTGGTGAAGTCGTCGATACGCGCAACAAGGAGCAGCTGTTTCGTCTTCGACGGCGCATGGGCATGCTGTTCCAGTTCGGCGCCCTGTTCACCGACCTGAACGTCTTCGACAACGTCGCATTCCCCCTGCGCGAGCACAGCGATCTCTCCGAGTCGATGATCCGCGACATCGTGCTGATGAAGCTCAATGCGGTCGGTTTGCGAGGGGCAGCGCCTTTGAAGATCTCGCAGGTGTCAGGAGGCATGGCCCGGCGTATCGCTCTGGCACGCGCCATCGCGCTGGACCCCGACGTGATCATGTACGACGAGCCCTTCGCCGGCCTCGATCCAATCTCCATGGGCGTCACGGCCAACCTCATCCGGCAGCTCAACGACGCGACCGGCGGGACGTCGCTGATCGTCTCCCACGACGTGCAGGAGTGCTTCACGATCTGCGACTATGCTTATCTGCTGTCGTCCCAAGGCCGGGTGGTTGCGCACGGACGTCCCGAGGAACTGAACGACTCCGACAACCCTGAGGTGCGACAGTTCATTCGCGGGGAGCCTGATGGGCCGGTGCGCTTTCATTACCCGGCGCCACCCGTCGAGCAGGACCTGCAACTCGCGTCATGACGAATCCCATCAGCTGGATCGGCGCCGGCACACTCAACTGGCTGCGTTCCCTCGGCGCTGCAGCTTTCTTCTTTCGTGATCTGCTCGGCAACAGCGCGGTCGCGATGCGACGCTTCAGCCTCGTCGTGCAGCAGGTGCATGCGATCGGCAACCTCTCGCTGGTCATCATCATGTCCTCCGGGCTGGCGGTGGGCTTCGTGCTCGCGCTGCAGATGTATTACGCACTTGTCACCTACGGCGCCACCGAGTCGCTGGGACTGATTGTCAACCTCTCGCTGGTGCGCGAGCTGGGGCCGGTCGTAACGGCGCTGTTGTTCGCGGGCCGGGCCGGCACCTCGCTCACAGCCGAAATCGGGCTGATGAAAGCCGGCGAGCAGTTGTCAGCGATGGAGATGATGGCGATCGACCCGAAAAGCCGCGTGCTCGCGCCGCGCTTCCTGGGGGGCGTGGTCGCGATGCCGATCCTCGCGATCCTGTTCTCGACCATCGGCATCCTCGGCGCGTACGTCGTGGCGGTGCTGCTGATCGGTGTCGATTCCGGCAACTTCTGGTCGATCATGCAGGCGCGCGTGGACGTGTGGCGCGACGTGGGCAATGGCATCGTCAAGAGCTTCGTGTTCGGCATCATCTGCACCTTCGTCGCGCTTTACCAGGGCTACGAGACGCAGGCCACACCCGAGGGCGTCGCCTATGCGACGACCCGCACAGTCGTCATTTCGTCCCTGGCCGTGCTCGGCATGGATTTCATCCTTACCGCACTCATGTTCAGCACGCCGTGACACGAACAGGACACTGCAAGAAATGAATCGGAAAGCGATCGAAACCCTCGTCGGCGCATTCGTGTTGCTCGGCATACTCGGGCTGGTGTTCCTCGCATTGAAGGCGGCCAACCTGGCGAGCTTCAGCAGGGGCAACGCCTACCAGCTTCAGGCACGATTCGACAATATTGGCGGTCTCAAGGTGCGGGCGCCGGTGCGCAGCGCCGGCGTGACCGTGGGTCGTGTCACCCGTATCACGCTGGACAGCAAGACCTACCAGGGTGTGGTCACGTTGGACATCGACCAGGACGTGCGGTTCCCACGCGATTCGTCGGCGCGTATCCTCACTGCGGGGCTCCTTGGCGACCAGTACGTCGGGATCGAGCCGGGCGGCGACGACAAGGACTTTCAGGCTGGCGACATCATCCGGCAGACCCAATCCGCCGTCGTGCTGGAGAACCTGATCGGTCAGGTCCTGTTCAACAAGGCCGCGGAAGCGGGCACCGCCGGCAGCAGCGGTTCGACGGCATCGAACGGCGGCAATGCAGGAGGAAAGAAGTGAAGGAAGCCGGGTCGCTTCGTCTGGTCGCCGCGCTGCTCGTGCTTGCGCTTGGGAGCGGCTGTGCAGCTCTTGGCGGCGAGGACAAGCCGCAGAGCGCGGGCCAGAAGCTCGATCCGTGGGAGCAGTGGAACCGCAAGGCCTTTGCCTTCAATGAAGACCTCGACGTCAAGGTGTTGAAGCCGGTGGCAACCGCTTACCAGAAGATGGTGCCCGCGTTTCTTCGGACGATGGTGAGCAACTTCATCGGCAACGTGGAGGATGGATGGTCGGCTGTCAACCATTTCCTGCAGGGCAAGGGTGTCTCCGGCCTGCAGATGCTCACGCGCTTCGGCACGAATACCTCCTTGGGATTCGCCGGATTGATCGACATCGCCAGCGAGGCGGGGCTGGAGCGGCAGCCGGAGGACTTCGGCCAGACGCTGGGCAGGTGGGGCCTCGGGGCCGGGGCGTACTTTGTCTGGCCGGTGCTCGGGCCGTCGTCGGTCCGCGATTCCCTCGCACTGCCGCTTGATATTCAGGCTTCGCCTTCAATCGCCATGGAGACCTTCGCGCAGAAGGCGGGGACCTTCACGTTGAGCGCAATCAGCAAGCGGGCCAACCTGCTTGGTGCGAGCCGGGTCATCGACGAGATTGCGCTGGACAAGTACACCTTCGTGCGGGACGCGTACCTCGCGCGCCGCCGCAGCCTCGTGTATGACGGTAATCCGCCGGATTCCCGTCGCGAGGACGATTCGGAGCCGTCCGCCGACGCCCCTGCGTCACCCGCTGTAACGGATGCGGCCCATGGGCAAGGTGAACCGACGCCTGGCGCAGCACGTTGAACCGGGGCGGCCATCAGGCACCGAATCTGCCAGGGTTGCCGCTGACAGGCACGCAAGAAAGGAAGAATCGCTCATGTGGATGCAACGCATTGTTTCCCTGCTGGCAATCGGGCTGGCGTTCATTGGCTCACCTGCAGCGCGCGCCGACACAGCACCGGATGCCCTGATCCGCACCGTGTCGACCGATGTCATCGATTCGGTGAAGGCCGACAAGGGGATCCAGTCCGGCGACCTGAAGAAGCTTCAAGCACTGGTGGACGACAAGGTCATGCCGTATGTGGACTTCCAGCGGATGACGTCGATGGCCGTGGGCCGATACTGGCGCACCTCGACGCCGGAGCAGCAGAAGCGCTTGATGGACGAGTTCAAGACGCTGCTGATCCGCACCTATGCCGGCGCACTCACCCAGGTGAAGGACCACACCGTCCAGCTCAAGCCGATGCGTTCGTCTCCGACGGACAACGAGGTGGTCATTCGAACGGAGGTGCGGGGCAGCGGCACCGAACCCATCCAGCTCGACTACCGCCTGGAGAAGGCCGGCGACAGCTGGAAGATCTACGACGTGAACGTGCTCGGTGTGTGGTTGGTCGAGCAGTACCGCAACAGCTTCGCGCAGGAAATCGGCGCCAATGGTGTCGACAGTCTGATCAACAAGCTGTCCGAGAAGAACAAGGCCGCGGCGAACCAGCCGGTGAAGGCCAAGGGCTGACCGGGTCATTGGTGACAGGCGATGCTCCTGCTCCCTGAAGCAGTCACCCTGCGCGAAGCACGCGACACGCTCAGCATGCTCGCGCAGGCCCTCAGGCGCGACACCGCCGACGTGCTTACCGTCGACGCGAGCCCGCTGCGCGACCTGGACAGTGCCGCCCTGGCGGTGCTGCTCGAGTGTCGGCGTCTCGCTCAGGCGTGGGGCAAGAAGTTCGAGGTGCATCGGGCCCCCATCAAACTCGTCGAGCTTGCGAAGCTGTATGGCGTCGAGCGGCTGCTCGCACTGCAGCCTGGGCCTGCCGCCCAGGCTCCTTAGCCGCTACTGCGACGGCGCGTAGCGCTTGGCGCGCAGGTTGCGCTTGATCTCCTGCAGCATCGGGCGCAATGACTGCCCGAGGCGCAACGCGACGGCCGTCGTGAGGATGTCGATGATCGTCAGGTGCAGCAGCCGCGAAACCATCGGGCTGTAGCGGTCGTAGTCCTCTGGATGATCGGCAGCGAGCAGCACATGGTTATGA
>DASTGE010000735.1:0-11498 GCA_035719405.1 Burkholderiaceae bacterium | reverse complement strand
GCGTGGCGCAGGGCACACCCGCGTCTGCTCGAAGGCTCCACCTTTGAAGACCTGGCCCGCGCCCTGCCCGGCCTGGCAACGCTGCGCGACCAGGACAGCCTGCGAAGCGGACGCCGCTGGCTCGGTAACAACCAGCAGTGGGACGCCCAGCTCGCCCCGCTGGCCGGCGGACGCGCCGTGCTGAGGCTGGCCGATCGCCGCGAACAGGGCCGCGTGCTGCAGCGCCAGCTCGACGATCGCGAACAGCTGCTGTTCACCTCGCGCGTCATCTCCGTGGGCGAGATGGCGACCACGCTGGCGCACGAGCTGAACCAGCCCATCGGTGCCGCAGCCAATCTGCTGCGTGGCCTGCGTTCGCGGCTGGCTGCACGAACCGCCGGCCGCCTGAAGCCTGAAGAGAGCGGAGCGCTCGATCGCGCCATCGAACAGGTCATGTTCGCCTCGCGGGTGATCGCACGCATCCGCGAGTTCACCCACACCCATCAGCCGCGGCTGGCGCGCGTCGACATTGCGGCCTTGCTGCGGCAAAGCGCTGCCCTGCTCGACTGGGATCTTCAGCGCAGCGGCGCAAGCCTCTCGCTCGAAGTGCCCGAGGGCGCGGTGGAAGTGCGGGGCGACGAGGTCATGTTGCAGCAGGTCGTCGTGAACCTAATGCGCAATGCGCTCGACGCGCTGCGCGCTGCGCCTCCTCCCGACCCCCGGCTGGAACTGCGGCTGCTGGCGAGTGCGGACGAGGTCGAGGTGCAGGTGTGCGACAACGGCTGCGGCCTGAGCGACGAAGCCGAGGCCAGGCTTTTCGTTCCGTTCGCCTCCAGCAAGCCCTCGGGCATGGGCATCGGCCTTTCGATCTGCCGCTCGTTCGTCGAGTTGCACCAGGGACGGTTGTGGTTCAGCCGCAATCCGGAACGTGGCGTCACATTTCATTTGAACCTCCCGGTCGCGCCGCGCAACTGAAGGCTGTCCTCTCAACGGATTGAGCCATGACCATGCGCACGATCTACGTCCTCGACGACAACCCGGAATTCTGCGATTCGATCTGCTTCTGGCTAAGCGGTGCCGGCTATGCCGTGCATGCCTGGAACGAACCGAAGCAGGCCATCGACGCCCTGAGCCGGAACGACCGTCGCGACCCTGCCTGCCTGATGCTGGACGTGCGCATGCCGCAGTTGTCGGGCCTCGATGTCCACGACGCGCTGATCGAGCGTGGCGTGCAACTGCCGGTCATCTACATGAGCGGCCACGCCGACGTGCCACTGGCGGTGCAGGCAATGCGCAAGGGCGCCGTCACCTTGCTCGAAAAGCCGTTCGACGATGTCACGCTGAACGCGGCGCTGGACTGTGCATTCACCGAAGGGAACCGGCCTGCCTCGCCGGCAGCCGAGGCGACGCCCGTCGACGACGAACAGGCCGAGGCCCGCGCCCGGTTCCAGGCCCGTGAAGCGACCCTGACGCCGCGTGAGCGGCAGGTGCTCGGCTTCGTGGTGCAGGGCATCTACAACAAGAACATTGCGGACCGCATCGGGCTGTCCATCAAGACGGTGGAGCTGTACCGGGCGCGAGGCATGGCCAAGATGCATGCGCGGTCGGTGGCCGAGCTGACGAGGATGATGGTGAGCAAGCAGGCTTGAGATTGGTGGGGCGTGCGATGCCCCCCTCACCCCAGACTCTGCCCCGCTGCGGGCGCAGAGAACGCAAGCGACAAGCCTCCCTCTCCCGCCTGCGGCAGAGGGCAGGGGTGAGAGCGTCCCCCACACCGGAGCAACCCCATGCCAATGACCGACATGCTGATGGACCCCGAAGCTGCCCTGCCCGACCCCGACTCCGATGAGCCCACACTCGTCTTCGGCGTCGATTTCGAGGTGATCACCGACGCCGGCACCGTCCGCCTGCAATTGCAGACACCCGCAGTACGCCACGCTGTCGACGCCGCCCTCGCCCTTCAACGCTGCGACGAACTCCTCGAATCGCTGCAGCGTTGGACCGGCTTCGGCCTCGACTGGCATTGGTGCCCCCGTGCCGCAGCCCGCCTTCCCGCCACCACGCATGCCGGCGTGCGCTGGGCCCTGCAGCCCGACAGTGACGCGACCTTGCCGCCGTGCGGCGTCGCTCCGCCCTTGCAAGGTCGGCTCGACATCCCATGGCAACTGCTGCGCGAACTGCCGGCTCCGGATGAGGATCTCGCGCCCTGCCTCGAATGGACCCACGTCCCGGTGGTGCTCGCCGTCTCCGAGTTCAGTCTTTCCGGCGAAGAGCTTTCGCAGCTCGAACCGGGCGGAGCGGTGGTGCTGGCCGAGTCGCTTTCGCCCGTATGGCAAGGCCGCCTGAGGGCTGCGGAGGAGTCGTCCTGCGCAGGCGCCGGCGTGCCCGTCAGCCTGTCGCTGCCTTCGGCCTGCCGGCTTGCCGGGCGCGCATCACATGACATTGGCGGGCGGCTGGACGAGCGCATCCCCTGCGAGGTGCGCCTGGCCATGCCGAGCACGCTGCCTGGTGATCGCCTCGCCGGCTGGTCGGAAGGCGATCTCCTGCCCGAGCCTTCGTCGCGAGCCAGCATGTGGTGCCTGCCCCCCGGCACCTCCGATGCGATGTGCATTGCCGTCGGCCGCCTCATGCCGTGGGCGGACGGATGGGCACTTGCTGTCGAAAGCGTGCGCGACGTGGCGATGTCCGCCGCCATGACCCACTGAAGAAACACTGATGGATATCACCCAGTTCACGCCCTCGTCGGCACTGCTCACCGTCGTCCTGCTGGCGCTCGCGCCCTTCGTCGCGGTGATGGTCACATCGTTCACCAAGCTCGTCGTCGTGTTGAGCCTGCTGCGCAACGCGCTCGGCGTGCAGCAGGTGCCGCCCAATGTCGTGCTCAACGGCATCGCATTGGTGCTGAGCCTCTACGTGATGTATCCCGTGGGTACCGAGATGAGCACGCGCGTGCATGGCATGGACGGCATCGGCAACAGCACCAAGAGCATGCTTCAGGCGGCCGACAGCGCCAAGGAACCCTTGCGCGAATTCCTCGTCAAGCACAGCAGGCCGCTGGAGCGCGCCTTCTTCATGAAGACCGCGCAGAAGGCACTCAAGCCGGAGCAGGCTGCGGGACTCACCGACCGCGACTTCATCGTCGTGGTGCCCGCCTTCACCGTGAGCGAGCTTTCCGTCGCCTTCGAGATCGGGTTCCTGATCTTCCTGCCGTTCCTCGTGATCGACCTCGTCATCTCCAACGTGCTGATGGCGATGGGCATGATGATGCTGTCGCCCACCACCGTGTCGATGCCGTTCAAGCTGCTGCTGTTCGTGCTGATCGACGGCTGGGTCAAGCTCACGCACGGCCTGATCCTCACCTACGTCTGAGTTTGAATCTGAGTCTGAAAGGAGTGATGCGATGAACCAGGGCGATGTGATCGCGTTGACACAGCAGGCGCTGTGGTTCGTGCTGCTGCTGTCGGCGCCGCCGATCGTCGTGGCCGCCCTCGTCGGCCTGGTGATCGCCTTCGTTCAGGCCGCCACGCAATTGCAGGAGCAGACGCTGCAGTACGTCGGCAAGTTCTTCGCGATCGTGATCACCATCTTCCTCACGGCATCGTTGCTCGGCGGCGGGCTGTACCAGTTCGGCGACCGGGTATTCACCGAATTCGCGGGCATGGTGCGGCACTGATCGCGGTGATCATGGACGCGTGACGGGACGTCATCTCGATGGAACAACTCTCCCTCTTCGGCCCGCTGTCCGACACTGCCCTGCTGCTGGGACTGTCGGCCACGCGCGTCGCGGTCGCCTTCCTCCTCGTGCCGCTGTTCACGTCCGAGATCGTGCCGGCGATGGTGCGCAATGCGATGTTCATGGCGATCGCCGTGCTCGCAATGGCGCTGCAGCCGTCGTCGGGACCCTTCGTGCTCACCGGCTGGCAATGGCTGATGCTGTTCGCGAAGGAGGCGTTCATCGGCGGCGCCATCGGGCTTCTGTTCGCCGTCGTGATGTGGGCCTTCGAAGCAGCCGGCCAACTCATCGACAACAAGATCGGCGCCACGCAGGCCCAGGTCATGGATCCGCTGTCGGGTCACCAGACCTCGCTCAACGGAGCGCTGTTCAGCCGCCTCGCAAGCTGGGTCTTCATGTCATCAGGCGGTTTCATGCTGATGGTCGGCACGCTGGTCGAAAGCTTCGTGCGCTGGCCCGTGCGCACGCCGCTCGCCGGGCTGACGGCAGGCGGTGAACGCCTGTTCGAAGGCGAGCTGGGTCGGATGATGCTGATGACCCTGCTCGTCGCCGCGCCCGCGCTCGTGCTGCTTTATGTCGTCGACGGCGTTCTCGGACTCATCAACCGCTTTGCCCAACAGCTCAACGTCTTCTCACTGTCCATGTCGATCAAAGCCGTCGCAGCGGCGTGGATCATCTGGATCCAGCTCAGCACCTTGGTGCGGCTGCTTCAGGACGACATGCTGTCAAGGGGAGGCCTGGTGATGCAGGCGCTGGGAAGGCTGCTGGGGGCTTGAAGCCA
This sequence comes from Burkholderiaceae bacterium, assembly GCA_035719405.1. Taxonomy (GTDB): domain Bacteria; phylum Pseudomonadota; class Gammaproteobacteria; order Burkholderiales; family Burkholderiaceae_C; genus CAMLIZ01. The sequence continues at coordinate 7,005 of DASTGE010000735.1, read as the reverse complement.
CCTCGACATGTCGAGGAACTCACGGGTTGAGCAGAACGTCACGGTCGAGGGCCATTACCTTGCGATGCCTCGGCCTCGACCGCCACATTTGTCAATGCACCAAATTGATTCCCTGCCTATTATTGCCGCCAATCCCCTATGTTGGAGCGTGCCGCAATGTTCAACCCTTTCAGGAAATCAGGGGCGGGAACTCCTGTCGTTACCCCGACAGATCATGCCGATATTGCGTCTCCCGGCACGACCTCCGATTCGCAGCGCCCCGAGAAGCGTTCGACGTTCTCCTGGCCCCCGGGGCTGACCGCTCGCCGGACGCGATCGAGTTCGAAGCCTGCACGCACAGCGAAAGTCCATGACATGACACTTTGCGCCGTGCCGTTCGAGGCCCTGTCACCCAGAATGCAACGCCTGGTCGCCCAGACGATCGATCCCGCTGTCGCAACGGAGTTGATGTCGACAAAGGACGCAGGAGAAAACATAATTTTCGACGGCTTCGGGAGGATTCAAGGGTTCACGACCCCACTCGTGCCGGACGATGTGTTGGCCCGACTTGAAAGTTCAATCACCAAGCCTCTGACGAAGACCAATTCTGCCGCACGGCGCGAAGCGCCTAGAACCGATCGCGAAATACTGGTCCGTGCCATGCACATTCTCGGCATGAGCAACAGCTTGGCCCACCAGATGCTCAAGGACGACGCGAAGGAGCTCTTCCTGTCAGGTTCGTTGAACCGGCAATCTGTAGGAGCGTTGATGGAGAAGTGTGCACGCCTGAACGAGGCAGAGCCTTTGTTCCATGATCAGTTCAACAAGCTCGCCGCGGAAGCAGCCAAGCCTCTCGCTCCCACGCAGCTCGTAGATAACATCTATGGCAGAACCTTCGAGTCGCTTCTTGTGGCGCGGCTCGTAGAAGATCCACCGCCGGGGGTATTGAAGGCGGCCAGGCAGCTCGCAAGTGAGGTACTGGGCGAGCTGGCCAATCACCCAAAGGAAATTCAGGATCGCATTCTTGGTGATCTGGCGTCGGCGATTGCCAAGGAACCAAGGCCCTGGTGGGACCGCTCCCCTTCCATTCAGCCTTTTCTGCAGCAGCCGACACTGGAAAATCTGCAGGCTTGCTTTGCCGCAAATTCCGGCATTGAAGCAATCCAGTCGGTGTTCATTGCAAAGCACTTTGCCTTGACCCTGGATCGCACCGGTCTGAATCCGGATTGGATGCATTCCGCCAATCGCTTTTACTGGTCGTCCCTTGTTTCCCAAAAGCCACAAAACGCGTCAATCCTGACAAACTTCTCCCAGACATCCGGAAACCTGTTGCATTATCATCCGACGACCGACCAGACTCCGGGCATCAACGCATACAGCTGGACCCATAGCAAAGTCGTATCCGTTGACAACCTGACGCCATGGCAAGCAAAGGCGCTTTCCAAGGGGCAAACCATCATCAACGGTCTTTCCGGCACAACGAATATCCTGGCTCACCTCGGAAAGCACATTGCGCAGAAGAATCCTGAATTCCGCGAACCCGAGCATCACCTGAATATCCTCATGTTCGTCGTATTCGACGGGGGCCACTCGACCGAAGAGGTTCTTTGCACACTGGATGCCATCGAGCAATCGAGGCAGGGCAAGGATGTCAGCGGCAAGACTCTGGGCGATTTCGGTGACGGCTATCAGGCGATTGAAAAGCTCGGCGCGACGGAAGCGGACAGGCAGGCGCTCCAGAACCGGGTCGACGAGGCTCTGAATCAGACGGTCGAGCATTTCGCAACGCATGTGGCTTGACGTCAAAGGACGCCTGCGGGATTCAAGAGGTACGCAGGGTGTAAAGCCTTGACTGCCCGGGTCTCTTTCCAACCCCTCCGACTCGGCGTCTGAGCGTGTCCCGTTCGGGATCCGCGCCCCACCGTTCGGATTTTGAAGCACGCGAAATCATGTTTTGCCTACCATTGCGAGCGACGCCATGATTATTGAAATGAGCTGCAATGCCCAACGCGCGCAAGGTCCCAAGCGAAGTCTCTGCCAAGGTGCAGCAAACCGTCGGTTCTGCTGAGTCACCCGCTCAGCCTACGCCCTCTGCATCAAAGAGTTTGGCCCGATACGCGCCCTCGGGTCTGGCGGCTCGCACCCAGAGCGCGAATGCGAAGCAGGAACATTCGGCCGATTTCCCGGCACGCGCCGCGGGTAGCTGGCGGCCCGCCTCCATTCCAACGTTGGCCATGCCACCCAGGCTGAAATCGCTACTCGGCATGACGATTGACCCAGCTGTTGCGACTGAATTAATTTCAAGCGGCGAGACCGAACACGAAATATTATTCGATGGCTTCGGAAGGATTCAGGGATTCAGCACTGCTCTTGTATCAAACACTGTATTGGATCGGCTCGAGCGCTCGATCATCAAACCTCTGACGCAGACCAACTCGGACGCACCTCGCGAGGCGCCGAGAACCAGTCGTGGAATTCTCGTCCGAGCCATGTATCTTCTCCGCAAGGGCAACGAGCCCGTCTACAAGACGCTGATGGACGAAGCGAAGCGGATCTTTCTGTCGGGTTCGATCCACCTGGAGCCTCTCGCCGATTTCATGAAGACGTGTGCTGAGTCGAGTGCCGGCGACTCTCAGCTTCATGCCGAACTCAGCAAGCTCGCCGAGAAGGCGGGGACGCCGATCGCTCTCACCCAGATCGCAAACAACATCTACGGCAGAGTCTTCGAGTCGCACCTGGCGACCCAACTCGTTGAAGACCCACCCCCCGGCGTACTCGAGGCAGCCAGGCGAATCGGAAGAGAAGTACTTGTCGAGTTGTCGAAACACTCCGGGAAAAAACAGGAGCGCATCCTGACGGAGTTGGCGTCGCGCATGGAAGATGACCCTCGACCGTGGTCCGGGCGCTCGCAATCCCTCCAATCATTCCTGCTGGAGCCGACGATGGCGAATCTGCAGGCTTGTTTCGCTGCGAATTCCGGCATTGAATCGATCCAGGCGGTGTTCATTGCAACGCGCTTCGCCATCACCCTGCATGGCGTCCTGTGGTTGAACCCCCGCTGGCTGAGCCAGGCGAACGAAGTGTATGCACGATCCATCCATCCGGCGAAGCCCCAGCAGGAGTCGATCCTGCAAGACGTGACCGCAGAGAACCCTGGGATCCTGCTGCATCATCATGCTCCGCTGGACTACGTTCCGACCGGGTACGGGCGCAGCTGCACCTACGCCAAAGCGGTTTCTTTCGACAAGTTGACCGAGTGGGAAGTCAATACGCTGTTAAGGGAACAAACCATCGTCAACGGCCCCTCCGGAACCACGAACCTGATGGCCCATCTTGGAATGCAAGTTGCCGCCACCGACCCCGGATTCAAAGAGGCAGATCATCACCTGAATACGCTCATGTTCGTCGTGTTCGACGGGGGCCACTCCACCGAAGAAGTTCTCTACACGCTTCATCTCATCAAAGAATTACGGAGAGGTGAGGCGCACGTCAGTTTCGCTGGCGGCTACGCAGCGATCGCGGAACTCGGCGGTACAGCCGCCGACAGGCAGGCCCTGAAGGAACGACTGGACCAGGCCCTCGAGCGAACCATCGACTACTTCGCAACGCATGTCGCGTGAGCGCTGAAATACAAGCGCTCAGGAAGCGCCCTGCATCGCCCCCGCATTTCCCAGCCTGAAGCTGCTCACCGCATTCACCAACCTTGTCGCCTGCTCATTGAGCGCCTTAGAGGCGGCAGCACTCTCCTCCACCAGCGCGCTGTTCTTCTGGGTCGCCTCGTCCAGCGTGCTCACCGCCGTTCCGATCACGTCGATCCCGGCAGTCTGGTCGATCGAGGTGCTGCTGATGCGGACGATGAGTTCGTTCACGGCACGCACCCGTTGGACGATGTCGGTCATCGCCGATCCTGCGTCATCGACGAGACGCGAGCCGGCTTCCACGCTTCCGACGCTGGCGCTGATGAGCTCCTTGATCTCGCGAGCGGCCGCCGACGAGCGTTGAGCAAGGCTGCGGACCTCGCTGGCCACCACCGCAAAACCCCGGCCCTGCTCGCCGGCACGGGCGGCCTCCACGGCCGCATTCAACGCAAGGATGTTGGTCTGGAAGGCAATGCTGTCGATGACACTGATGATGTCGCCGATGCGGCGGCTGGACGTGGAGATTTCGTTCATCGTGGCAACCACCTGCCCCACCACAGATCCGCCGCGCTCGGCCGCGTTACTTGCCTCTCCCGCCAGCTGAGAGGCCTCCTGGGCCGTACTCGCGCTCGCGCGAACCGTGCTCGACAGCTGCTGCATCGAGGCTGCGGCTTCCTGAAGCCCGCTCGCGTGCCTCTCGGTGCGCTGCGCGAGATCGGAATTGCCGCTGGCGATCTGTCCGGAGCCGGTGGCAATCTCGCCGGCGCTGGCTCGCACTTCACCGACGAGAGACGAAAGGTGTTCGCACATGCGACGCATCGCGGCCATCACGCTGCTGCAGTCGCCGGGATTCACTTTGACACGTACCGTCAGATCACCACGCGCGACCGCGTTGGCGACCTCCGCGGCTTCCGTCGGTTCTCCTCCCACGGCCGACCAGACGTTGCGCCAGGCCCAACGGCCGAAGCCGAGCAAGAGCATCGTCGCAAACACAAAGACCGCCCACCGGCCGATGGCCGTTTCGCGCCTCGCACGTTCGAAGGCCGCGGTAGCGTCGTCGGCGAATGCGGTCGATGCCTTTACCGTGTCGTCGACGCCAGCCCGGTGTGCCAGATAGCGGGCATGCGCTTCCTTCAGCCTGGCGGCCGCCACAGCCGTGTCACCGCGCGTCGCGGCTGCCAGAACCTCGTGCCCTGCCTCGATGAAGCGCAGGCCTGCCTCATGCTGGGTGCCAAGCAGCTTCGCCTCCAGACCATAAGGCGGGTGCGCCTTCCAGTACGCGACGCGATCGCCGTACTCCTTCTCCAGTCGCGCGGCCTCGGCCTGCGCGCGGTCGGACGTGATCGATCCCTCCACGGCCTGGGACAGCACGAGGCGCAGCTCGATCAGATACAGCGGCGGCGGAAGAATGTCCGCCGTCACGTCCTTCGCCGCCAATGCGCGATCCACCGCTGCCGCGCCGTGAAGCTCGCCCCATTGTGAAGCGGCCGCGAGCAACGCTGCCGCGACGAGACCCGAAGCGATGAGCGTGCCGAGCGATCGACGAAGAGTTGGCATGAACTCCTCCTGTGTAAAGCTTTGAGGAAAGCCTTGCATCGGCATGAGCGGAGCGCGGGTTGAGCGCAATGCGCACGACCGCTCCCGACTGGTGGATAGCAAGCGGAATTCTTCACGGCCCGGTGACGGCCCTACTCGGCGGATTCGCCTAGCGCACGCAGCCGGGCGAGCCATCGTGTTCGAGCTTCGGCATCGCCCTCGATATTGCCGATCAGAGTCTCGTGGATCGGCCCGATGCCGACGAAGCCAAGAATATTGCGCTCCAGCGCCTTCACACTGTGAGCCCTGAACACCCAGCGATACACCAATGCCGGCATGCCCATTGTCACGACCAGCCGCGCGCTGCGCCCTGTCAGCAACTTCTTGGGGAACCTTCCCTCATCGGCTGTCGAAAGCGCGAAGCCGGGCCTCGCGATCTGCTCCAGAAAGCCTTTCAGCAGCGCCGGCATACCGCCAAGCCAAAGCGGGAAGAAGAACACCAGATGCTCGCTCCAGAGGATCGCCTGTTGCGCCGGTTGGAGCGAGGCAGGCACATCGCCTTGCTCCCATTCGTGCTTGCTTCTCAGCAGAGGAAAGTCAAGCGTGGCGACCTCGACATGCTGGACTGCATGGCCGGCATCGCGCGCAGCGTCGGTGTACGCCTGCGAGAGGGCGTGGCAGAAGTGCGAGGACGTGGGGTCAGGATGACCCTGAATGATGAGAATGCGTTTGGCCACTGCACTTTCCTCCTTTACTGTCGGACGACCACATGACGCACGACGACTGAAGGGAGGCAGGAGCAGTGCCTGTCGATGCGGCCGTGTGCGCTCGCCTCTCATGCAAGGATGGCCGGGCCTCGCTCGGCGGTCCACCGGACGTTTGCACCGGCACCGGCGTCCAATTGACCCCGATCAAACCCATCCGGCGCGAGCTTTTGCGCAGACTCAAAATGGGCGGGGACGCAAAGCACCACAGTTGTGCAGCATCACACCCTCCGAGGGACGCCCACCATGAATGCCCACCTCCGCCGCTCGCGCGCTTCAGGACACGACCATCGCTCCAACGATTCGCTGATCACAGTGCGCCAAACGCCCTCCGTCGCCGCGTTGTTGCAAATCGCCAGTGGCGGCCCATCGGTCCTCGCGGAAGGCCCGGCACGCTCGCTCGCCGCGATGGCTCAATTGCGCGAGGCGCAGGCAGGCCAGATGCCTTTGTCCGATAGCGATCGGGCCGCAGCGTTGTGGCTGGTAGCAGGCGGTCGCCTGTCTGTAGGCAATCACGACGAGGCTCATCACTGGCGCCCCACCCGTTCTGTGCACGAGGGCGAGTGGCTGGACATGGCCAGCGCATGGCGACACGAACCGCTCGACGAGCAATGCATGGCTGAGACGGACTGCGTCCTTTGTGGCTTTCCGATTCACGACGTCAGGTCGCTCTGCTCGCGGGAACCGGATCTTGCCCAGGTCTTTCTCGGCCTGCTCGCTCGCCGCGTCGGGCAGCTGACTGAGAGCACTCACGGACTGCTCTCCAAGGACGTGCTCGCCCGTTGCGCTGGCTGGCTCGTCGACGCTCTTCAAGACTCCGCCGATGGCTGCAGCGTCCTCCTCACGCAGCGCAAGCGCTCGATCGCATCACAGATCGGCGCCACGCCTGAGACCTTTTCGCGCACGCTTCGGCAGCTGCGCGAGATGGGCGCCATCGACGTGAGCGGCTATTGCATCGCGGTGCGCGACGCAGACCTGCTGCAACGCCTTGCGAGCCAGGCGAAGGGCCTCGGGCGCATCGCGGTGAAGAACGGCCATTGCCGGCCCCAAACCGCGGTGATCGACGTGGCGAAGCAACGTACGCTGCC
>DASTGE010000734.1:0-2151 GCA_035719405.1 Burkholderiaceae bacterium | reverse complement strand
TGGCCTGCGTGGCCGATCGTGCTCGCACCGGGCGTGATCGGGCTTGCATTGGCCATGCTGGTCGGCATGTTCGGCAATCGCGAGCTGATGCGTGCCATCAACGGCCATCCCGTAGGACCATTGGAACTCTGGGGTGGCGGTTGGGAGGCAGCGAGCATTGTGGGCCTGGGGCTGTCGGTGCTGCTGCTGGTCCTGCTCTTCGGGGCACGTTCGCCACGCTGGCTGGCCTCCTCCGCGCTCGCCTTCATCACGGTGGGCGTGAGCCTGCATGCGGTCAAGCTTCTGGCCCACATGCCGCGCCCCGCAGCAGTGCTGTCGCCGCAGGAGCTTCATGTGTTCGGGCCTTTGCTGGCCGGCCACAACTCGATGCCGTCGGGCCACGCCGCAAGCATCTTCGCGTTCGCGACCACGATGATGGTGGCCGGGCCGATCGCGCGGAGGCGGTCGCCGTTCGCTGCGTCCGCCGCGGTGCTTGCGTTGACGCTCGTGGTGGCGTTGTCGCGAGTCGCCTCCGGTGCGCACTGGCCGATCGACGTGGCGGCAGGAGCATTGCTTGGCTGGGCAGGGTCGCTTGCGGCCGTGGCACTAGCTGACCGCACCCCGCTGCCCCGGCTGTTCGCACGCGAGTCCGCGCACCGTTGGCTGGCCGTCGCCCTCGTGGCCTGCGCCATTGCATTGGAATTCACACCAATTTACTCCTCCGTGGCGCGTGTGACTCGCGATCTGCTGGCCCTGGCAGGCGTGGTGATCGGCGTGATCCGGCTGGCCGGCGTGCCGCTCGCATGGCCACCCTTTGCCCGGAAGGCGGCGTCCACTGATGCATCAAGACTTCGGCGCCGTGCGCTCACGCATGTGCTGCCAGCCGTGCTGCTGGCGCTGGCGGCCGCCATCTGGCTTGTGCATCGGTTCAACATCCCCGTGTCGCTGCCCGCCTGGCTCTGCGTCGCCGCGCCTGCAGGCCTGCTGTTGAGCTACGGCCTGCGGGCCGGGCGCGTGCATGCCGAGCTTGGCGCGCTGCACGGTGCGTCGCATGCGTCATGCCTGCGGCTGACGATGATCCACAATGCGGCCTTGAATCTGCTGCCGATGCGAAGCGGTGAACTGGCGTATCCGCTGCTGGCCAATCGCACCCTGCAGGTTCCAGTGGCAGAAGCCGCGGCCAGCCTGCTGTGGATGCGTCTGCAAGACCTGGTGGTGCTCGGTGTGCTGTCGCTGCTCGCGTTCCTGCCGTTTGCATGGCCTGGGCGTGTCGCATCTGCTTCGGGTGTCGCGGCCGTGGCGGGGCTGGCTCTGTGGCAGTTGCGCCGGCGCGTTGCGGCAGCACCGGCGTCGGGCTGGCGCTCCGCGTTGTGGCAGGCGTTGGTTGCCGCCCCCCGGCATTCGATCGCCGGCTGGCTGTATTGCGCGGCCAACTGGTCGCTCAAGCTGCTCGTGATCGGCGCGATCCTGTCGACAGTCACCGGCAGTGGCTGGATCGCGGGCACGACTGGGGCGCTCGGCGGTGAGCTGGCGGGATTGTGGCCGGTGCAAGCACCTGCCGGCCTGGGCAGCTATGAGGCAGGCGTCTGGCTCGGCATGACCGCCTTCGATGCGTCGCAGCCCGCTGCGCGGCTCGCACTGGCGGCGCTGGTGGCGCACGCCTTTGTCTTTGGAACAGCAATGGCCGCGGGCGGACTCGCGGTGCTTTCGGGAGGGTTTGGAAAATGGAACGTGTCGAGAGCGGACTCGCGAAGGGAATCGCGAACCGGAGCGGTGGAGTCGTGATGTCCTCTCCTTCACTCGCGATTCCCGAGAACCTCATCATGGGCGAGGCGGCTCACGCTCCGCCGCGCGCCCTGCCCGACCACCGCCTCTCGGTCGTCGTGCCGATGTACAACGAGGTGGAAAACGCGGCCCCGCTCGTCGATGCGGTCCAGTCCGCGCTTGCGCACTACCCTCATCCATGGGAGCTGATTGTCGTCGACGACGGCAGTCGTGACGGCACCGGAGAAGCGCTGGAGCGCCGCGCTGCCGAGGTCGGCTCGCATGTCCGGGTCATCCGCCTTTGGCGCAACTTCAAGCAGACTGCGGCGATGCAGGCCGGCATCGACGCCGCGCGCGGCGACGTGGTCGTCACCATGGACGGCGACCTGCAGAACGACCCGCGTGACA
>DASTGE010000733.1:0-5391 GCA_035719405.1 Burkholderiaceae bacterium | reverse complement strand
GGTATCACGAGCCATAGCGAGAGGTGCAGGCCATTGGGGAACATGGCCCGGATGGAATCGAAGTGCTCGACCAACTGAGGCGAGGCAAGCAGGCCGAAGGTGTAGGCGCCGACCGCGTAGAACGCGATGTAGCCGAGGTCGAGCAGGCCGGCGTAGCCGACCACGATGTTCAGGCCGAGCGCGAGCAGCACGTACAGCAGCGCGACGTCGATCATGCGGACCCAGAAGTTGCCGGCCTGCTGCACCAGCAATGGGAGCACGATCAATGCGATCGCGGCGACGAGGAAGACTGCGAATCGATTCTTCATGTGGCTTTGCCCTCGTCAGGTCAGGCGCGATCGGCCACGCGCTCGCCGAGCAGCCCCTGGGGCCGCAGCGTCAGCACGAGGATGAGCACGATGAACGCGAAGATGTCCTGGTAATGGCTGCCCAGCACGCCGCCCGTGAGCGTGCCGATGTAGCCGGCTCCCAGGGATTCGATCAGTCCGAGCAGAACTCCGCCCACCATGGCACCGGCGAGATTGCCGATGCCGCCGAATACTGCAGCGGTAAAGGCCTTGAGCCCCGGCAGAAAGCCCATGGTGTGCTGGACCGATCCGTAATTGGCGGCGTACATGACGCCGGCCAACGCTGCGAGCGCGGCGCCGATCACGAAGGTGGCCGAGATGACCATGTCGGGCTTGACGCCCATGAGCGCGGCGACCCGCGGATTCTCGGCCGTCGCGCGCATGGCGCGGCCGAGCTTGGTGCGGTTCACGAGGTACATCAGCCCGAAAAGCGTGAGCGCGGTGACGACCAGGATCAATACCTGAGTGGTATTGATGACTGCGCCGCCGATGAAGAACGGCTCGCTGGGCAGAAGGATGGGGTAAGGCTTGTAGTTCGGCTTCCAGATGATCATTGCCAGGGTCTGCAGCAGCAGGCTCATTCCCATGGCGGTGATCAGCGGGGCCAGGCGGGGTGCGTTGCGAAGCGGCCGGTAGGCGATCTTCTCGATCGTGAAGTTGAGCGCGCCGCACACGATGATGGCCGCCACGAGGGAAACGAGCAGCAGCAGCCAACCGGGCAGCCCGGAGCCCGAAAGCGCGGTGACCACCGACCAGCTTGTCAACGCACCCACCATCAGCACCTCACCGTGCGCGAAGTTGATGAGGTTGATGATGCCGTAGACCATCGTATAGCCGAGTGCCACGAGCGCGTACACGCTGCCCAGCACCAGACCATTGATGATCTGCTGTATGAGGGTATCCATGTTCCAGATGTCTCCTAAGTTGGGCGGCGCGACGCTTGCAAGAAATCGGCCGTGCCGCTCGGCATCGTCTCTCTTCGAAGACGTGGCGTGCCTTGGCGCTGGCGGGGATTGTAGGAGCCGGTTTGCTGTACAAACTCCCGGAGTTTCCCAGCCCGGCGGTGAGGAATTCTCCAAAGAGATATTCAATCACCGCTTTTTGTTCGTTTCTGCATTGAGGCGGCGCAATTCCTCCATTCGCTCCAGTATGCGCGACTCGAGACCTCGTCCAGCCGGCTGGTACCACCGAAGTTCGTCCAGCCCCTCGGGCAGATAACGCTCGCCGGCCGCGAAGCCATCGGGCTCGTCGTGGGCGTAGCGGTAACCGCGCCCGTAGTCGAGCTGTTTCATGAGACGTGCCGGTGCATTGCGCAGGTACAGAGGCACCGGACGCGTGCCATCGCTCTTCACAAAGGCCTTGACGGCATTGAAGGCGGCGTAGGCCGCGTTCGACTTCGGGGCCACGGCCAGATAGAGAACGGCTTCGGCCAGGGCCAGTTCGCCCTCGGGAGAGCCCAGCCGCTCGTAGACCTCGGCAGCGTCGAGTGCGAAACGCAGAGCGCGAGGGTCGGCCAGACCGATGTCCTCGCTGGCCATGCGAACGAGCCGGCGCGCGATGTAACGCGGGTCGACCCCGCCATCAAGCATGCGCACCAGCCAGTACAGCGACGCGTCCGCGTCGGAGCCCCGCACCGCCTTGTGCAGCGCGGAGATCGTGTCGTAGAACTGCTCGCCACCCTTGTCATAGCGGCGCAGCTGCTCGCCCAGCGCGCGCTCGAGCGTCAGCTCGTCCAGTGCCGCGACCGACGGGCCGGCCATCGAGACCAGGTTCTCATAGACATTGAGGAGCCGTCGGGCATCGCCGTCTGCATAGGCAATGAGGCCGTCGCGGGCAGCGTCGGTGATCGGCGGGGCCTTCAGCAGTGCCTGCCCACGCTTGAGCAACTCTTCAAGGTCGGCGGGCTCGAGCGGCTTGAGCACATGGACCGTCGCGCGCGACAGCAACGCGGAGTTGACTTCGAACGACGGATTTTCGGTGGTCGCGCCGATGAGGGTGAAGAGCCCCGACTCAACGTGCGGCAGGAAGGCGTCCTGCTGCGCCTTGTTGAAGCGGTGCACCTCGTCGACGAAGACCACCGTCGCCCTCTTCGCGGCTCGCGCGGCCTGGGCACGCTCGACCGCATCCCGGATGTCCTTCACGCCCGAGAGCACGGCCGACAGGACGATGAACTGCGCGTCGAAGCCGCGTGCCATCAGCCTTGCGAGCGTTGTCTTGCCGACTCCCGGCGGCCCCCAGAGGATCATTGAATGCAGGCGCCGCGTCTCGAAAGCGACGCGCAGCGGCTTGCCTTCGCCGAGCAGATGCTGCTGGCCGATCACCTCGCTCCATTCGTGGGGCCGAAGCCGCTCGGCCAGCGGCGCGCCCGAGAGTGCAGCAGCATCAGCCTGCGGGGAGGTTTCGGGCAACGGGTCGTCGAACAGGCCTTCCTGGGACATGGGGCCATTGTGCAGCGGCCCGGCCCGAGCCTTTCAAGGCCTACTGCTCGATCACCTCCGCCCCCTTGGGCGGCACGAACCTGAACTCGCTGTCGGACACGGGCGCGTTGGCCTCGACGTCGCTGAACTGAAGCAGCGAGCGCTGGCCGAAGCTGTCGACGATTTCCAGCGCTGCGAGCGTCTTGCCCTTGAAGCCGATGTGCAGCGACTGGAACTGCCCGTCCTTCACGCGAGGCGTCGCCTGAACCCACTTCAGGCCATCGCGCGCCCGCTGCTCGGCAAGATCGAAGTCCTTGTCGAGCGACCCACCTGCCAGCAGGGCGGCCGGCGTCGCGCCCAGGGCCTCGTTCATGCGGCGCGAGCTGGCCTGGTTCAGGTCAGCGTCGTAGATCCATACCTTCTGCCCATCGCCCACGATCACCTGCTCGAACGGCTTGGCGTAGGCAAAGCGGAAGCGGTTGGGTCTGGCGAACTCGAAGCTGCCGGAGGAGGTCTTCTTCTTGGCGCCGTCGGGCGAGGTGACAGTTTGCGTGAACCGGGCGCGCCCGGTTTTCACGTCGCGCACGAATTCGCGCAAGGCGTCTAGCGCCTCGGCGTGCGCCGCAGCGGTGCACAGCAGCAGGGACGACAACAGCACAGTACGGAGTTTCATTCTTCGCTCTTCGGCAGCAGCAGGTCACGGTTGCCGTTGGTGGCCATCGACGATACGAGCCCCGACTTCTCCATTTGTTCCAGGAGGCGAGCCGCCCGGTTGTAACCGATGCGCAGGTGGCGCTGCACGAGCGAGATCGAGGCGCGCCGGTGCTGCAGTACCACCGCTACCGCCTGGTCGTACATCGGATCGTTCTCGCCGCCGCCTTCGCCACCGCCCGCGAGTCCACCCTCGCCACCACCCGGCTCGTCGAGCGTGCCGCCTTCGAGGATGCCCTCGATATAGTTCGGCTCGCCCTGCGCCTTGAGGTACTCGACCACCCGATGCACCTCGTCGTCGGACACGAACGCGCCGTGCACGCGCACCGGCAGGCCACCGCCCGGAGGCAGGTAGAGCATGTCGCCCTGGCCGAGCAGGGCCTCGGCGCCCATCTGGTCGAGGATCGTGCGCGAGTCAATCTTGCTCGATACCTGGAAGCTCAACCGGGTCGGAATGTTCGCCTTGATCAGCCCGGTGATCACGTCGACGCTCGGACGCTGCGTGGCAAGCACCAGGTGGACGCCGGCAGCACGGGCCTTCTGTGCCAACCGTGCGATCAGTTCCTCGATCTTCTTGCCGACCACCATCATCAGGTCGGCCAGTTCGTCGATGACGACGACCAGGAACGGCAGGCGCTCCAGCGGCTCGGGCTCCTCGGGGGTCAGGCTGAATGGATTCGGAATCTTTTCGCCGCGCGCCACCGCCTCGTCGATCTTCTTGTTGTAGCCGGCGAGGTTGCGCACACCAAGCTTGCTCATGAGCCTGTAGCGCCGCTCCATCTCGCCGACGCACCAGTTCAGGCCGTGCGCCGCCTGCCGCATGTCGGTGACGACGGGCGCCAGCAGGTGCGGGATCCCCTCGTAGACCGACATTTCCAGCATCTTGGGGTCGATCATCAGCAGGCGCACGTCGCGCGCCTCGCGCAGAAGGCGCGGGCGGCGGGCATCCACCTCATCCTCGCGACGCAGCGCCCGAGCGTGGACGTGATCACCGGCCTCATCAAGGCGAACATCCCCACGCGACTGAGCTTCCAGGTGAGCAGCAAGATCGACAGCCGCACCATCCTCGACCAGATGGGCGCCGAGGCGCTGCTCGGGCAAGGCGACATGCTTTACCTCACGCCGGGCGGCGGCATCCCGGTGCGCGTTCACGGCGCCTTCGTGAGCGACGAGGAAGTGCACCGCGTCGTGAACTACCTGAAGGAGCAGGGCGGCGAGCCGAACTACATCGAGGGCATCCTCGAAGGCGGCACGCTCGATGGCGACGGCGACGTCAGCACCGCCGACATGCCTGGTGGCGGCGGCGGCGAGAACGACCCGATGTACGACCAGGCCGTGGCCGTGGTCTTGCAGCACCGGCGCGCGTCCATCTCTCTGGTACAGCGACATTTACGCATCGGCTACAACCGGGCAGCCCGTTTGCTGGAACAAATGGAGAAATCCGGCCTCGTATCGGCCATGTCCACCAACGGCAACCGGGACATCATCGTCCCCGCCCGTGCTGAATGATGAAAACAACAAACCTTCTCGCTGCTTCAGTGTTCGCGTTCATGTCCGCCGCGGCCCATGCCGATGCGGTGGACACGCTCAAGGACTTCGTCGCCAACGTGAAGACCGGCCACGCGGCCTTCACGCAGGTCGTGACCTCGCCCGACGGCAAGAAGAAAAAGTCGTCCAGCGGCACCTTCGATTTCGCGCGGCCCAACCACTTCCGCTTCCAGTACGCCAAGCCTTTCGAGCAGTTGGTCGTGGCCGATGGCCAGAAGGTCTGGATCTACGACGCCGACCTGAATCAGGTCAGCTCGCGCAAGTTGACCCAGGCGCTCGGTGCAACGCCTGCCGCATTGCTTGCCGGCGGCTCGCTCGAGAAGGACTTCACCTTGAGCGCCTTGCCCTCGCAAGGCGGGCTGGACTGG
>DASTGE010000732.1:0-2311 GCA_035719405.1 Burkholderiaceae bacterium | reverse complement strand
GGAGATCCTTGTGTATCGAATCCAGGAGTTTTCCGAGGTGATGGCCGACGCCTGCTTGCGCGACAGCGAGGGCCGATTCCTCTTCCTTTCAATCTATGGCCGCGACCACGCATTGCTGCAATTCCTCAGTGCGCTGGAGTTGCCCGCGACTCAGGGCGGCGTCGACATCTTCCACCTCGTGGACGAATGTGGTGAAGCTTCGCCGGTCCATGTCGGGGGCACCGATCGGCTGACCAAGAGCAGCGTCCACCTGCCCAAGGCCAATCTCTTTGGGCCCATGAGCCACATGTGGGTCTACCACAAGGCCATCGAGGAGCCTGACTTCGCCAATCGCCATGCCTGGGTGCTCGTGCCCGGCGCGGATGACGAGACGCAGCGCAAGCTGCAGGACAAGGCCTGGGCCATGGTGCAGCGGCTGTCCCCGGTGCCACTGCTCGATCACTGGCGGGAGCGGGTGATGGCAGAAGCCTTCAAGTCCGGCTTGGTGAAACCGCTGGATGACCAGGTCGCTCCGCCACTCGGTCCGATTCGGGGTATGCGCATCTCGCTGGGACAAGGATTTGCCGACCGGCTGAGTCAATGGGTCGAGAGCGGTGCGCTGACCCTCGAGGCAGAGCGTGTGAACGACGAAGAAGGAGTTGCAGCATGAGTCAGCATTATTTCCAGACGACATGCAAAGGCGAGCCTGTGTGGGTGCTGATGGGTTGGGATCGACCGCTCCAAGGCTATTTTCTGATGATCGAAGCGATCCAGCGTGATGCCTACATTTACAGCAACCTTGAGGATCCAAAGCTGCGCCAGTGCTTCGGGCTTCCCCCTGCGCTGGACTACTTTCTCGGCAAGCTGCGTGAGTTGGGCGTTGAAGTGCCCGCACGGATGATCGACGAGATCAAGTCGGATGGAGACAAGGACCTTGGCCATCGCCATGTGGTGTACGACGCCGACGGAAACATCCAATCAGAGCGCTGAACAGGCTTGACGGCCTGAAGCGCTGCATTTTTTCAACCCCGCGGGGACTGTTGCCCGCGGGGGCTCGGTCTCCGCATTCATTTTGAAAAGGAGATCGAATTCATGAACGCAGTGGTCGATGAAACACCATCCAACATTACAGGAGACCCGGCATCACCAGCGCCGACCGAGGCTGAGGTGATCAGCCTCTCCGATTTCATCGATGAGTTCGGCGCCGAGCTGCTGCAGCAGGTTCGCAGCCAGAACCCGCCGATCTACGACGGGACACAACGTCCTGCATGGAATGCCGTGATGGATGGCTTGAAACGCAAGCCGTTCGCCGCTCAGCGCGACGCGGTGCAGGCCGTGGCCGAGCTGCTGATCGGGCAGGACGCGCCGTCGGCGATCCTCAATGCGGAGATGGGCTCCGGCAAGTCCATGATGGCGATCTGCACGGCCGCCGTATTGATGTCCTGCGGATTGCGCCGCTGTCTGGTGATTTCGCCGCCGCATTTGGTCTATAAGTGGCGACGCGAGATCAAGGAAACCGTGCCCGGTGCCCGGGTCTGGGTGCTCAACGGACCCGACACATTGCGCAAGTTGCTGATGCTGCGCGCGGCGCTTGGTGGCCCTCCTCCGAAGGAGCCAGAGTTCTTTGTGCTCGGCCGCGTGCGCATGCGCATGGGCTTTCATTGGCGTCCGGCGTTCAACGTGCGTCGCACAATTCAGCGGGGCCTGGACGGTCACGCGCAGCGCATCGCATTGGCGTGCTGTCCGAAATGCGGCAAGCCGATCACGCTGCCGACGGGTGATGGCGAAGACATGCCGGTGTCGCCGGAACTGGCCGCAGGAATGCTGTCCGACAAGCGAGCCGCTTGCGCATCGTGCAGCGGAGCACTGTGGACACTCATGCGTCCCGGCAGACCTCAACGCAGCTTCAAAGAGCTGGTGCTGGACGCGTTGAAGCAAATGCCGACGATCGGCGACAAGACCGCGCGGCGGTTGATCGACACCTTCGGTGAGGACCTGCTGGGCTCGATGCTCGGCGACAACTTGTATGAGTTCCTGTACTTGATGGACGAGCGTGGCAACCTCGTGTTCAGCGACCGTCAGGCCGCGCGCATGGAGCGCTCGCTGGCCAACTTCGAGTTCAGCTTCGGTGAGGGCGGGTATCAACCCACCGAGTTCATCAAGCGCGGTCTCCCGCAGGGCTACTTCGGCCTGCTCGTGGTCGACGAAGGGCATGTTAGGTGCGGATTCGAGCCGTATGTACGCCCTCGGTTGGCGCGCACCTGCAGTGCCCTGCAGCAATGCGCAGGACTGACAGCCCGTCGAAACGGCATCCACGAACGCGCCCGCCGTG
>DASTGE010000731.1:0-3144 GCA_035719405.1 Burkholderiaceae bacterium | reverse complement strand
TGCCAGCAGGGGCAGGCTCTGCTCGGCGGTCATGCACGTCGTGACCTTACAGCGTAGCGACTCGAGGAAGCGGGTCACGATCGCACGTACTTCGACATCGTCTTCCACGAGGAGAACGCGCAACCCAGGTGGAACGTGGTCCGGGGTCAGAGAATCGTCGGCATCATCGGGCTGTGGCGTGGCTTCCTGCGCCAGCGGCAGGTAGAGAGTGACTGTCGTGCCCTTGCCTTCCGTGCTTTCCAGCGTGATCCCGCCGCGCGACTGCTTGGCGAAGCCGTAAACAGTCGACAAGCCCAGCCCGGTTCCGCGACCGCTTTTCTTCGTCGTGAAGAACGGCTCGAAAGCCCGCTGCTTGACCTCTTCCGGCATGCCGAAACCCGTATCCGCGACGGAAATTGCGAGATACCCCGTGGGATTCAAGTCGGCCCGCAGTGCCTCGGGGGGATTGGCCAGCCGGCAACCGAAGGAAAGGGTACCGCCGTCAGGCATTGCATCGCGTGCATTGATGGCGATGTTGAGCAGGGCGGATTCGAGTTGGGACGAATCGGCCAGACAGTCGGGACAATGCGGCGAAAATTCCACTTCGATCCCGATGTGCTGATCGAGCGTCCGCCGCAGCATGCCGGTAAGCGACTGGAGCAGCGCTGGCGTGTCGATGCGGCTGGGTTGGAGCACTTGACGGCGCGAAAAGGCGAGCAACTTGCTCGTGAGCTCCGCCCCGCGCGTCGTGGCGCGGGCGGCAGCGCCGAGCATCTGCTGCAACAATGCATCGCTCGCAATTGCCGGTGCATCCTCCATGACCTGCAGGTTGCCCGAAATGACGGTCAGAAGATTGTTGAAGTCGTGTGCGATGCCTCCGGTAAGTTGCCCGATGCTTTCGAGCTGGCGTTGATGGCTGAGTTGCTCTTCGCTGCTGATTCGCTGCAAGGTCGTCATCATCAGATTGGCCAGCGATTCCAGGAATCTCAGCTCTTCGTCGCCAAAGGTTCGCTGTGCTCGCGAGCATGCGAAGACAACGCCGACCGGGCGGCGGCGGTCGACGAGCGGCACAGCGACACCGCTCGTCAGTCCTGCATTGAAAAGAGGCTGCGGGACCTGGAAGCGCGATTCGAGACGAAAGTCATCAATCGTTACCGGGTCAGTTTGCGCGAGGACGAAACCCTGCGGTGTACCGGGCGCCCCCGATACGCGGTCGCCCACCGCGTCGCCCCAGAGCAAGCCCACGCCACCCGCGATTCGCAGATCGGAAACCCCCGCATCGCACAGGTAGATGACCGCGACGTCGACTTCCAGTGCCTCGGCCACCACACGAGGCGCTTCCTGCATCAGAGCGTCCGTGTCGCGCGAATCCACGGCAAGGCGACCGAATTGGGCCAATTGCTCGCTGTAACGGGCGCGTTGCAGCGCCTGCCTGACCCGAGGATAAGTGGCGATTCCGCGGATGGCCGCCACCGTATAGGGCAATCCGTGCTCCTTCAAGGGGCTGAGAGCGATCTCGACCAGCACTTCGCTGCCGTCGCGTCGCTTGGCCACCAACTCCATCTGCGTACCCATCGGCCGGACGCGAGGCGCACGAGCATAAGCGGCCCGATAGGCCGCATGGCTCGGACGGATGGCATCGGGAACCAATTCGTCGACGCCCAGGCCGGTCAGTTGTTCGACAGCGTAGCCGAGCAGATCAGCTGCCGCTGGATTGGCCAACACGATGCACCCGCTCGCATCGACGACCAGGAGAGCGTCCGGATACGCCGCGAACAGCGTTCGGAAGATGGAGTCGTCGCCCTCCTGCAGACACGAAGACATCAATTACCCCCGTCCGGCAACCGCCGCCAATGCGCATCGGCTCCTTGTGCTTAAGCAAGGAGCTGCCAAACATGGTAGACGGGGCGGCGCAGACGGGTGGGGAATTACCCCTGATTCAAACAGGCAAAAGCGAGCGTCGGCCCGATCTCGTGTGCCAAAGGGATCCCGCACGGGCGCGTGCGCTCGCCGCAGCACGCGTCCAGGGGGCCAAGGGGTGGCCTGGATCAAGGCGAAATCCGGTGGAAGATGGCCCAATCGCCCGCATGCCGGTACCTTTGTTCCCACGGTCGCCTGTTTCACTCTCGATTGGGCCAGCTTGCGCCCGGCGGCTCGCCGCCGGCCTGTCCGTTGTCCTGACGCTGTCGAGTGCGCTCGCCGACCCCGGAGCCGACTCGGCGGCGATCTCATTGCGCGCACGTCAGGCGGCGCTTGCGCCCCAGCTGCAAGACAGTGCATTCGGGGAGCCCTTGTATCTCGAATCGGTAGAAACCCGGGAATCGGCGAGCGGCGATGTCTATGCCGTACTGCCGCATCCGTTCAACAGGCTTGGCCCCGCGCTGAGGCTGCCCACGCAGTGGTGCCAGGTGCTCATGCTGCATTTGAACGTCAAGCAGTGCACAGCCGCGGCGCGCCACATCACGGTCCATCTCGGCAGCAAGCGCGAACAGTCGCTGGAATTGGCATATCCCCTGCAACTCGACTACTCGATGCCCTCCGACACCCCGGAGTACCTCCAGGTTCGAATGCATGCGGGCAGAGGGCCATTCGGCACGCGGGACACGGATTTCGAGCTTGAAGCCGTCGCACTATCGACGGGCCGCTGCTTCATCCATTTCAGGTACGCGGTGAGATACGGCATGCTGGGCCGTGTGGCGATGCAGGCGTATCTGGGCATTACCGGGCGTGATAAGGTCGGATTCACCCGCGCCTCTGTCATCGACCAGGGAACTCCCGCTTTTGTCACAGGGGTCAGAGGTGCAGTCGAGCGCAATGCGATGCGTTATTACCTTGCCATTGCGGTCTACCTCGACAGCCTCACCATCCCTGAGAACGAACGCGTCGAGCGCCGCTTGCAGGCGTGGTTCTCGGCGACCGAGCGATATCCGATCCAATTGCACGAAATCGATCGCGACGATTACATGGCGATGAAGCGCCATGAGCTGACGGCGCATTCATTGCCCTCGCCATGACTCACCGTCGGTCCGGTCTTCGCTCTTTCGATTCAATGTGGCCATCAAGACCGGCAATTTCGTCGAGTCCAGGATCGTATCAAGGATCAATATGTGAATGCATCGCCGAAACAGCCTTACTGACGCGTGCCGGGTGGCGGCGTGGGCGGCC